>CAWUWF010000110.1:0-25164 GCA_963925935.1 uncultured Arenicella sp.
CTTGCCAACATTTTCCGGATGAAAGCCATCAACATCTTTATTCGGATCGATTCGCTCAGTGACGCGCTCTTCGTCCATATGATGCGGTAGCGGTAGTTGAACTAAAATTCCGTGTACAGATACATCTCGATTGAGTTTATCGACTTCATCCAATAACTCTTGTTCGCTAATATCAGAGGTCAACTCAACTTTTATAGACTTTACGCCGGTTTCCTCGCAGGCCCTTACTTTACTACCAACATACGCTTTAGAGGCCGGATTTTCCCCGACCAAAATAACCGCAAGGCAAGGTTGAATATCCCGCTGTAAAAGGTCATCCACTTCAAGCTTTACCTCTGCGCGAATTTCGGCTGCGATCTTCTTACCATCAATAATTTGGGGTTTATTAGGTGTTGTACTCATTAGCTAGATTCCACAGGGTTGCATATTTAACTATTTCCTCAATCAAACGCTGACTAAGGGATCATTTTTTCTGTTTATCATTTCGCTCCAATCTGCGAGCAAAAAACAAGCCCACTTCGAACAATAAACAGACCGGAATCGCCAGCATGATCTGGGAAAAAATATCCGGCGGCGTCATCAACATGCCAAGCACGAAGGCACCTAGGATAATATAAGGCCGTTGCTTCGCCATGTTTGTCGTGGACACGACGCCCATTCGTGCCAGCAAGACAGTGGCAACCGGCACTTCAAATGCCACCCCAAAGGCAAAAAACAACTTTAGAGCAAAACTCATATAAGAGCTAATATCAGTCATCACCGCAACGCCTTCAGGCGCCATGCCGATAAAGAATTTAAATATGACTGGGAAGACCACATAGTAAGCAAAAGCTATGCCGAGATAGAATAATAAAGTGCTCGATACCACCAACGGCAGCGCGATACTTTTCTCATTTTTATATAAACCAGGCGCAACGAAAGCCCAAAGCTGATACAGCACCATTGGCACCGCTAATGCGAAGGCTGTGGCGAAAGCAAATTTGAATGGAATGAAAAATGGACCATGCGGTTCAGTCGAAATCATACTTCCGCCTTGTGGCAGATTTGAGATCAATGGTTTAGCGAACCATTCATAGAGCTCGCTGGCAAACGGAACTAGGGCGAAAAATAGGATTAATACAGTACCTACTGCCCACATCATGCGATTACGTAGCTCAATCAAATGGGACACAAAAGGCTCAGACTTTTGCTCCTCTACTTGCTCGGTCATCGTTTGTCACCCACTGGGGCATCAGCGTCTATAGAACCGACTGGCATATTACCGTCATCGGTTTTCGAAAGACTCTCATCGCCAGCATCAGAAGCCGACGGTTTGGTATCACCCACCGTCGAAGTTTTAGCCGAGCTAGAACCTTTAACGTGAGTTTCTAAACCATTAGCAGCAGAATCAGGCTCGCCATCGACGTCGGTTTTTTGCTCTGCAGAATCCGCTAGCTCACGACCAAATTGCTTAAAATCATTTTTAAGATCAGTCAT
The DNA here is from genome assembly GCA_963925935.1 of uncultured Arenicella sp. Classification (GTDB taxonomy): domain Bacteria; phylum Pseudomonadota; class Gammaproteobacteria; order Arenicellales; family Arenicellaceae; genus Arenicella. Next base: position 1,477 of record CAWUWF010000110.1, read on the forward strand.
TTCCTGACGCGCTTTTTGTAAATCTGAAAATGGCGTGCCGCCCATCTCGCTTTGCATCTCATTGCGTAGGCGAAACATACCCTGGCGCACTTTGCGAACCAAAAATGCAGCTTGCCGCGCGACTTCCGGCAATCGCTCAGGGCCCATCACCAATAACAGCACAATGGCAATAACCAATAACTCCCAAAAGCCAATATCAAACATAGTACCTCGTTGTAGAGAAGTATTACTTCTCTAATGCTGCCTATGACTTAAGGTCAGAGTCGCTGTCTGCTGACTCCACTGGCTCAGCTTCCTCAGCATCGACTAATGGTTCTTCACCATCAACGACCACATCATCGTTAATCGCCTTTTTGAAACCCTTAATTGCGCCACCTAAATCTCCGCCAATACCGCGTAATTTCTTAGTGCCAAAGATAAGTGCCACAATCACCAATACAATCAGTAATTGCCAAATTGAAATTCCACCTAAACCCATATTAATATCCTCTTTTCAATATCTGTTAAATTATGTCGCCTTAATACGTGCTATTGATCACGCGCCAATTTTTCGGTTAGACCCGACGTACCCATTCGCCTTGCTAGCTCATCAACAACTTGCTGTGTATCAAGGCCTTGCTGGGCTAATAACACCATTGAATGAAACCAAAGGTCGGCCACTTCGTATATTATTTTGTCTGGCTCGCCATCTTTCGCGGCCATTATCGTCTCAGCCGCTTCTTCTGCAATTTTTTTGCAAATTGCATCTAAACCCTTTGCATACAATGACGCCACATAGGAGCTGTGTTGATCCGCGCCGAGTCGAGATACTAAGGTCTGATGCACCTCATTTAAAACTGTGAGTTTGTCTTGGTCTGCCATGTTCGCTACTTTGTTTGTCTAGCTAAAAAAATTATTTTGAATAAATATCAACAGGGTCTTTTAATACTGGGTCGACTGACTGCCATTCGCCGTTATTATATACCCGATAAAAACAGCTTTGTCGTCCTGTGTGACACGCAATACCGCCTTTTTGTGTGACTTTTAGTAAAATCACATCGGCATCGCAGTCTAAACGTACTTGTTCTACTAATTGATGATGGCCTGACTCTTCGCCTTTACGCCACAATTTTTGGCGCGAGCGCGACCAATATACCGCACGCTTGGTCTCAACAGTTTCACGAAGTGCGTCACGGTTCATCCACGCAACCATCAAATTGGTTCCAGTATCCACGTCTTCAGCTATGGCCGGCACCAAACCATCGCAATTCCACTTTATTTGGTCTAACCAAGTCGACATATTTATTTAGATTCCAATTTATTTGTTCTATTTGGGGGCTTATAGACGAACTGCAACGCCTGCATCGGCCATCGCTTGCTTTGCTTGCGCGACAGTAAACTCAGAAAAATGAAATATACTAGCGGCTAACACGGCGTCTGCACCGCCTTGCAGCACACCCTCTACCAAATGTTGAAGATTGCCAACGCCACCAGAAGCGATCACCGGAATGGGGACAGCTTCGGCAACGGCTCGGGTCAACTTTAAATCATAACCCGTTTTAGTGCCATCGCCATCCATGCTGGTTAGAAGAATTTCCCCTGCCCCATAATCCGCCATTTTAAGCGCCCATTCAATTGCATCGATGCCAGTTGCTTTGCGGCCTCCATGGGTGAATATTTCCCATCGATCTTGTGCATCACCGCGTTCTATAAATCGAGTTTGTTTTGCATCAATGGCCACTACGATACATTGCGATCCAAAATGATTGCTTGCCTGCCTTACAAAATCCGGATTAATTACAGCCGTGCTATTAATTGCGATTTTATCGGCACCGGCATTCAACAAATTTCGAATGTCGGCTAGCTTGCGCACACCGCCACCCACCGTTAACGGAATAAACACTTCACTCGCCACCTGCTCCACTACATGCAAGATAGTATCCCGATTATCGGAAGTCGCAGTGATATCCAAAAATGTGATTTCATCGGCGCCCTGCTGGTTGTATCGCTTAGCGACTTCTACTGGATCGCCTGCGTCTCGAATATTTACGAAATTCACACCCTTGACCACTCGACCGTTGTCGACATCTAGGCAAGGAATGATTCTTTTAGCTAGGCTCATTTAATTTTGGTCTTGGTTACTAAAGCGAAAAAACATAGGAGGCTTTACGGTAAAATCTACGAGTAGATGTTTATTTGGCCCGCCTTAGCTATTTAAGCATCAAGTTCCGGAACTTGATGCTGGTCTAAATATTGCTGGCCCTGTGCAAAGTCTAAGCTACCTTCATAAATAGCTCGACCGGTTATTACGCCACTGACGCCAGAGGATTCGATCTTCTGCAGGGCAATCAGATCATCCATATTGGTCACGCCTCCCGATGCAATGATCGGTATGCGAACAGCCTCTGCAAGCTTTTGAGTTGCCTCAATATTGACCCCTTGCATCATCCCATCACGAGCGATATCGGTATAAATGATGGCGTGCACGCCATCTTCTTCGAAATGCTGGGCTAGATCAATCACATCGTGTTTTGACAACTTAGACCAACCATCAATCGCCACTTTTCCGTCTTTAGCATCCAGCCCAACAATGATGTGACCTGGGTATTCAATCGCGATATCGCTGACAAATTGTGGCTCGTTGACAGCGCGCGTTCCAATAATCACATACTGCACGCCCGCATCTAGATAAGCTTCGATGGTTTTCTCATCGCGAATTCCACCACCTATTTGGATCGGCACCGTAGGATGGCGCTCGGCTATTTCATGAATTATATCAGCATTTGCCGGCTTGCCCGCAAAGGCCCCATCCAGATCAACCAAATGAATCCGTTTGGCGCCAAGTTCAACCCATTTGTCGGCCATCGCTACGGGGCTATCGCTGAACACAGTGGAGTCTTCCATCAGTCCTTGGCGTAGGCGTACACACTTACCTTCTTTGATGTCAATGGCAGGAATTAGTATCATAATGCTTTGATTATTATCTGGTTTCTATAAATTTTGGGAGCGTATCGGAGCGGGGCGTATCAACAACTAGCCAACACCGTTCCAATTAACGAAATTACTAAACAATTTCAAACCATCTCTATGGCTTTTTTCGGGGTGAAACTGCACGGCAAACAAATTATCTCGGCCAATTGCGGCGATAAATTCATGCCCATAATCGGCCGTTCCGAACACGACATTATCATCCGCATCTTCACTAAGATTAGCGCAGTAGCTGTGTACGAAATAAAAATATGCCTGCTCTGCAATACCCTGCCATAGTGGATGCTTGATCGTTTGAGATACTCGATTCCACCCCATTTGCGGAATCTTCATTTTATTCTTTTGAGTTGCCAGAGCGGGATGAAAGTTACGAAAATGTCTTACCGAACCGTCGAACAAACCCAAGCCGTCTACCCCTCCATCTTCTTCACAATGACGGAACATGGCCTGCATGCCCACACATATTCCAAGCATCGGTTTCTCGGCCAGTGATTGATTGATCACTTCGTGCAATCCCCGCTGTTCGAGCGCTGCGAACCAACTACCGATCGCGCCCTGACCCGGCAACACTAGCTTATCGGCCGCCGCAATGAGCTTCGCATCTGACGTAACCACAATATCTGCATCCTCAGCTACCGCCGACAATGCCTGTGCGACCGAACGCAGATTACCAATACCTAGATCGATTATCGCTATTTGCATACTAAACTTGGAGGTGATGGTTACTAGAAATATTAATTGCTAATGGTTTTATAAACTGCCCTTAGTCGAGGGAATGACACCTGCAATGCGCTCGTCATGCTCTAAGGCTTGCCGCATAGCACGACCAAAAGCTTTAAAAATTGTTTCAGCAATATGATGCGCATTTTTACCTCTAATGCTATCGATGTGCAGCGTTATTCTTGCATGATTCACAAAACCATGGAAAAACTCATCAAACAAATCAACATCAAAGCCACCGATTCGAGTTCGACGATAATCGACTTTATGTATTAAGGTCGGCCTGCCCGAAAAATCAACCACCACACGGCTCAATGCTTCATCCAACGGAACATAGGCATGACCGTAGCGACGAATGCCTCTTTTGTCACCTAAAGCCTCGGCAAAAGCCTGGCCAATGGTGATGCCAATATCTTCGGTCGTATGGTGGTCATCAATATGTAAATCACCTTCACAACTCACTTCTAGGTCAATTAGGCCGTGACGCCCAATTTGATCCATCATGTGTTCTAGAAATGGCACGCCGGTATCAAACTTTGTTTGGCCAGTACCATCAAGATTTATGGAAACAGAGATTTTAGTCTCATTAGTATTACGAACTACGGTAGCGGTTCGTTGATTGGGGAGGCTTTTCATACGGCTATTGGTTATCCTGCGCTCTGGAAGGTTGTGATACCTCCCTGTAAACAGGTGGTGCTATTGTGGCGGAATTTTAACAAACTTAATCAAGCTTACCTATTTAATTTACCATTTAAGCTTGAGAGAATGACAAAATGCACCCATATGCGATAAAGGGCTACCCAATGCCGGCCTCTGGATGCTAAGACTATGGATTGGGAAACCGGCATGAATTATTATGAATAATATAATGACAGAGAAAAAGCTATCAACAAGGCTAAGAAACTTGCCCGCAGTAACGGCTATACCGCGCAAATATCGCAGTGTTATTCGGGATAAGGCGATTGACCGCGCTCGGACTCGAATCATCATCGCCGGCCGTGACCCACGCCAATTCAGCCTGGAAGACCTAGAAGTGGTCGTCAGAGAAGAGGAAGATAACATCAAAACATCGATTAAAGAGAAAGGCCTGTTTGCAGTGTTGGCCTTTTTCGGTTTGAATTTTTTCGGCTAATCGACACCCGAAAATCAACTTGCTAATATTTTTGACAAATGTTTAAACAAATATTCAGAATCACTTTTGTGACCCTTGTCTGGAAGCAATATAAGCTCGTGATCGTCTCTACGGCGCTGCTGTTCGCTTTTCTGTGGCTGGTAGGTAATGTGCACCAGGACTATCTGGTGTATGCGGCAGAGCAAAACGATGAAGGTTTAGTCGGCCGCAGTTTTTTGTATAAATGGTTAGCGCTGGCGAGTGGAGTACTGTTATATCTGAGCTACCATTGGCTTCGAAGCACAAGCTCGAAGGCCGTAAAAGAAGTTCAGCCTAAAAAAGGTTATTTCACTAAAGGTAACAAGAGCAACGGGGGAAAACACTCATTGCCTGATAATGACCTATGTGATGACCCTTTCGCAGAACTTCGGAACAAGGGGAAACTCAGATCACGTGCCGAGATATTGGTCGATAAACAAAAACCTTAGGGAGGCCCTCCCGAGGAGTCTCTGATTAAGTCTAAATAATCAGAGACTCTAGGAAACCATTTGCAGGTAAGCGTGCTCTAAAACACTACTGTTCGATCCAGGCAGGTGAGCATTCTGGCTAATATGTCTTCGCCACAATCTAGACCGCGGTTCGCCGTGATACAAGCCTACAACGTGCCTCGAAAGTTGATTCAAACGTGCGCCATTGGCTATCTTGCCATCAATGTAGTCGATATAACCCCGCATCACCAGTTCACGACTGGGCGCTTTTTCGGTCACACCGTAAAACGCTTGGTCCACGCCAGCCACGATATAGGGGTTCGAATAAGCCTCGCGCCCCATCATCACACCGTCTACGTGCTGTAGATGCTGGTGACAATCTTCAATCGTATTAATACCCCCATTAATAACAATTTCGAGCTCAGGAAAAGACTCTTTAAGTTGATAAACCAGCTCGTAGTCCAAAGGTGGCACATCACGATTTTTCTTAGGGCTAAGACCTTTAAGCCAAGCTTTACGAGCATGCACCAAAAACACCTTACAACCGGCGGCGGCCGTTTTATCCACTAGCGCCCACAAGGCTTCGCGAGGCACCTGATCATCCACCCCAATTCGACATTTAATGGTCACCGGAATATCGACTGCGGCCTGCATTTGCTTGATGTTTTGCGCGACCAGGTCGGGGGATTGCATTAGACAGGCACCAAAACTACCTGACTGCACTCGATCACTAGGGCAACCAACGTTTATATTCACTTCCTGATATTGCCATTGTTGAGCTAGTTCGGCGCAGCGTGTCATTGCATCTGGCTCACTACCGCCTAACTGCAATGCTACCGGCTTTTCAGCCTGATCAAAATCGAGAAAGCGGGATTTATCACCAAACAAAAGAGCGCCGGTGGTGATCATCTCAGTATACAAAACTGCGTTCTTGCTCATTAAACGCAAGAGATAACGCTCATGCCGATCTGTACAATCGAGCATAGGGGCGACGCAAAATCGTCGATTTATTGGGGGATTATTTGACACGCGCTGATTCTATCAAAAACCTTATCCAATCGCTAAGGAATCTCTGATTAAGTCTAAACGGTCTAGCAAAAAAAAAGCCAGTCAGCTGACTGGCTTTTTATCTACCGCGTTGGAGTATTACAACGATTTCTTGATGGCATCTACGCTGTCTTTAGCGTCTCCAAACAACATGCGAGTATTGTCTTTAAAGAACAATGGATTCTCAACCCCAGCATAACCAGTAGCCATGCTGCGTTTGGAAACAATAACCGTCTTAGCTTTCCATACTTCCAATACCGGCATGCCGGCAATGGGACTATTAGGATTTTCTAATGCGGCAGGATTTACGATATCGTTGGCACCAATGACGATTACTACATCGACAGCGCCTAAGTCATCGTTTATTTCATCCATTTCTAACACAAGGTCATACGACACGTTTGCCTCAGCCAGTAGTACATTCATGTGCCCAGGCATGCGTCCAGCCACCGGATGAATGGCAAAGCGTACTTTCACGCCTTTAGCAATTAACATTTTAGTTAAATCAGAAACCGCATGCTGTGCATTGGCAACCGCCATTCCGTATCCGGGAACGATCACCACCTGTTCGGCATCACCAATCATTTGCGCCACTTCATCGGCAGAAATAGCGATTGCCTCGCCTTGTTCTCCGGCTCCGTCATCGCTACCGACACTTGCGCTACCGAAACCACCAAGGATTACGCTAACAAAGTTTCGATTCATCGCTCGACACATGATGTAACTTAATATGGCCCCAGAACTACCAACCAAAGCACCCACAACAATCAGCAAGTCATTGGAAAGCATGAAACCAGTTGCGGCCGCGGCCCAACCTGAGTAACTGTTGAGCATGGAAATCACCACCGGCATATCCGCCCCACCAATCGCCATCACCATGTGCACGCCGAAAGCAAATGCCAGCAGCGTCATCAGTATCAATGCGGTTGTTCCGGTTTCATGGTCTGCACCTAAGAACCAATTACCAATAACAATGCAAGCGATCAGAATAGCCAAATTTAGATAGTGTCTACCGGGCAACATTAAGGGCTTACTACCCACTTTTCCACTCAACTTTCCGAACGCAATTACCGAACCAGTAAAAGTAACCGCGCCGATTAAGATGCCTAAGTAAATCTCAACATTGTGAATCGTTTTAGCGGTTCCGAAAAACTCAGCAGTAGGATCAAAGTAACTGGCAAAGCCCACCAAAACTGCCGCCATTCCGACGAAACTGTGCAAAATAGCAACCAGCTCCGGCATTTGAGTCATCTCAACCTTGGCCGCTAAGCGAGAACCAATGGTGCCACCAATCAGCACCGCCACAATTAGGATCACATAGCTATCTACGGCCGGATTCAGCACCGTCGCGATAACCGCAATAGCCATACCGATTATGCCGTACCAGTTCCCCCTGCGAGATGATTCCTGGTTACTAAGACCAGATAGACTTAAAATAAATAGGATTGCCGCTGCGATGTAAGCTGCAGTAACGGTTCCGTTGGATAAGGTTTCAATAGTCATGATTTACTCCATTAACCCTTGTTAAACATTTTCAGCATACGCTGCGTGACTAGGAACCCACCGGCGATATTAATCGAAGCAATCAATATCGCGATAAAGGCAAGAATAACAACCAAGTTGGATGGCGAAGATATCTGTAACAGAGCTCCCACCACGATAATCCCACTGATCGCATTGGTCACACTCATCAGTGGCGTGTGTAAGGACGCGGTAACACTCCAGATAACTTGATAGCCTATAAAACAGGCCAACACAAACACAGTGAAATGTCCCATAAAGTCAGGAGGTGCCACCGAGCCAACGCCAAGTAGGGCTAAAAACGCAACGCCCATCATGGCAAAGGTCATCTTGGCCTTACTGGCTGCACTAAGTTCAGGTTTAGGCGGCATTACTTCGACTTGTTTTTTGGGTTTCGCTGGCGCTGCTGATAATTTTGGCGCGGGCGCCGGCCAGGTGATCTCCCCGTCCTTTATTACGGTCGAGCCACGAATCACTTCATCTTGCATATTGATATCAATCACACCATCTTTGTTGGGCGTAAGGTCAGTCACCATATGCCGTAGATTGGTGCTATAGAGTTGCGAGGCTTGTGTGGCCAAACGGCTTGGGAGATCGGTATAACCGATTATCTTAACGCCTTTATGAATTACTATTTTGTCCGCTTGCGAGAGTTTGCAGTTACCACCTTGTTCGGCAGCTAAGTCTACAATCACGCTGCCGGATTTCATGCTTTCCACCATATCGGTGGTAATCAACTCAGGTGCTGGTCGGCCTGGAATCAATGCTGTAGTGACAATGATGTCTATTTCCTTTGCTTGCTCCCGGAACATTGCCATTTCTGCATCGATGAATTCTTTACTCATGGTTTTGGCATAACCGCCTTCACCTGAACCATCTTCTTCAAATTCGAGCTCCAGGAATTCTGCGCCTAAGCTTTCTACCTGCTCTTTGGCCTCTAAACGTGTATCAAAGGCGCGTACGATAGCGCCCATGCTCTTCGCTGCACCAATCGCAGCTAAACCTGCTACGCCAGCGCCAATCACCATTACTTTCGCCGGCGGCACTTTACCAGCCGCGGTTACTTGACCAGTAAAAAAGCGTCCAAACTGGTTCGCTGCTTCAACAATTGCTCGGTAACCAGCTATGTTAGCCATCGAACTTAGAGCATCCATTTTTTGCGAGCGCGAAATTCGAGGAACCGAATCCATGGCGATCACATTAACCTTGGCGTTTGCCAAAGTTTTTAATAATTCTTCATTTTGCGCAGGCCAGAAAAAACTAATTAAGGTGGTTCCCGCTTTAAGCAACGCCACCTCAGCGTCATTGACGCCACGTACCTTCATGATGATATCTGTATCGGTCCAAATCGAGTCACCATTAACCACAGAGACACCCGCATGAATATAGTCGGAATCGCTATATTCGGCAGCTTTACCCGCGCCCGATTGAATGCGTAGCTGATGTCCGAGCTTCATGATCTGTGTTGCCGAATCTGGCGTTAACGCCACTCGTTTCTCGCCCGCATAAGATTCTTTTGGGATACTAATTATCATATTTTCACTCTCCAATTATCGCTTCTGGAAATGTCTAAGAAACCTCGGATCAAGGCTCTACTTCATTTTTATTGACCGCCTGATTATACGAATCACTACAATTATTACTAGTTTGATATGACTATTCACCCGCGATAGTTATCAGTGCCTGTTTGGGGCTCCAAGGCCACGCACCTACCTGCTTCCAGGCTGGCCTATTTAGACCCAATTAGAGGTTTCCTAAACAGCTAAACCTTATAATGATACGCAATGCTAAACTGAGTGATTTCGGAGTACAGAATCTATCACGCTTTGCCTCGGCTCACGGATTACGAGAAAGGTTGTTATTTGATATTGATTATCGACATTCTGAGGCTGAGGTTTCAGAAATGGTTGAGCGCGCCTTTATCGATATTGCAAGACAATAATGTATGGGCTCATAATCAATAATCGCGTAACAAACTGTTCTCCAATAAACTGCAATATCCCAATAAACGAGGAAGATAACGTAAATCTTCCCCACTTTTAGTTGATCAATTACTAAGACTCATAGAATAAAGCGTTCTTTTTGCTGCGTCGTTCTTTATAATCCGCCTATTCGACGTTACTAAGCCTAACGTTCCACCACTCTTTATAGAACATTATGAACAATAAGAAGGGTTCTCCGAACCACTTTATTCGCAGTATCGCCAGCAACGACATCGCCAACGGTAAACATCAAAGTATCTATACTCGTTTTCCACCAGAACCGAACGGCTATTTACATCTTGGACATGCAAAATCCATTTGTCTGAACTTTGGTCTGGCCGAAGACTTGGGCGGCCGATGCAACCTTCGCTTCGATGACACCAATCCCGAAAAAGAAAAAATCGAGTACATGGAGTCGATTAAAAGTAGCGTTGCATGGCTTGGCTTTAAATGGACGCATTTGTGTTATGCCTCGGATTATTTTGACGAACTGTATGCATTCGCCATTGAATTGATAAATAAAGGCCTAGCGTATGTTGACGATTTAGATGCGCAACAGATGCGAGAATATCGAGGCAGCCTGACTGAACCTGGCATCGACAGTCCAAATCGAAATCGTTTGCCTGAACAAAGCCTTGATTTATTTGAGCGTATGCGCGCTGGCGAATTCAAAGAAGGAGAATTGGTGCTTCGTGCAAAAATAGATATGTCATCACCCAATTTTGTGATGCGCGACCCAATTCTTTACCGAATTCGCTATGCAGACCACTATCGTGCAGGCGATAAGTGGTGTGTCTACCCAATGTATGATTTTACGCACTGTATCTCTGACGCTCTTGAAGGCATCACTCACTCGCTATGCACTTTAGAATTTCAAGATAATCGTGCACTCTACGATTGGGTACTGGCCAACATCACCATTGAAGAAAATCATGTTGGTGAAAAAGGCAAGCCGATGCCTCGCCAAATTGAGTTCGGGCGCTCTAACTTGGAATACACAATTGCCAGCAAGCGCAAGTTAATCCAACTGGTCAGCGAAGGCCATGTCAATGGCTGGGATGATCCTCGTCTAACCAGCCTCGATGGCTTGCGGCGACGTGGTTATACGCCAGCCTCTATTCGTAAGTTCTGTGCCGAAATTGGCGTAACCAAGAAGGACAGTGTGATTGAAATGTCAGTTCTGGAGAACGCCATTCGCACTGATTTAGAAGCCAATGCCAAACGAGTGTTTGGTGTGCTTGACCCGCTCAAAATCATCATCACTAATTATCCCGATGATGAAAACGAATACTTTACGGTTAAGAATCACCCTAAAGACGAAACCTTGGGGACTCGAGAGCTAGCCTTCACAAGTGAAGTTTATATCGAACGTGATGATTTTATGCTCGACCCTCCCGCCGATTTCTTCCGCTTAGGACCAGACCGAGAAGTGCGTCTGCGCTATGGCTATGCAATACGCTGCAATGAAGTCATAAAGGACACAGACGGCAAGGTAGTCGAACTACGCTGTACCTATGACCCATTAACCGCCAAAGGCCAAACCTCAGATGGACGCAAGATTAAGGGCATCATCCACTGGGTAAGCGCAAAAGACGCTCTGGACGCAGAAATACGTGTTTATGACCGACTATTTAATGTGCCCAATCCTGGGGCTGATGAAGATTTCACGTCGCTGATCAATCCAGACTCTCTCAAGGTCTACAACAATGCGAAACTAGAGCCTAGTCTGGCTGAGGCATCTGGCGATGATCGATTTCAGTTTGAGCGTGTCGGCTATTTTTGTTTCGATTCAAAGGACAATTCGACAAACAAACTAGTAATGAACAGAACCGTCAGCCTTCGTGATTCTTGGGCTAAAAAAAAGTAGCAAGCGATGTTAAGACGGTAGTTGTCTCGCCGTATTCATGAATATACACTTTTGATAACTAGCCTAGTCGCGAGATAAAGTCCGCTGAATGGGCGCGGCCAACTAGACCAGCAATTGTTTAGCGACTGGATCCAAATTTTGCGACTATTATTGCTGAACGTCCTTATCAAGTTTCGAGGTTTTCTCCGCACCCTCTTGCATTGCATGGTTAAGCTTATCCATCGATTGAATCAAACTATCGAGAAACTTCGCACCTGCTTGTTGGCGGTCTGTACCAGAGTTCTCTAATCCTTCGGCAAATTGCTCCAATTGAGCCATTAACTCGGCCCCGTTACTGGCTAATTCCTTCACCAAGGGCGCCAGATCCTCCCCCAAGCCTGCAATGGCTTCAGCGGCCACCTGTTGCGAATTAGCAAACTCCTCCGCTGCCTGGTTTAAGTCTTCCTCAACTTGGCGTATTGCATCCTGCGCTACTCCCTTAGCGGTATTGAACTGCTTATGCACCGCCTGCTTGTCTTGGTCAAATGTGTCGCTTTGCAAATAGCCTTGAAACGATTCCAAATACTCAGATGCCGTACTCGACCCTAGCTTAATAGAGTCCCCAACCATCCATACGCCCAATTGAAACATCGAATCGAAACCATTTATCGACTGCCCGTCTTGCAAGCGATCGCCTTCTACTTGAGTTCGATTGTGAATTTCCAGTGGTGCATCCGGCTTCATGCGATTAATTACAATCGCGGCCTTGGAACCAATTTTTGTTACTGCCTGCTTATCGAGCTTAACTGTTACCGTCACGCCGGCATCACCGGCCTTGGCATCAATCACTTGCCCGATGGCTTGATTTTCAAAATACACCACAGCACCCTCTTGAATGTCCTTAGTATTCGAAAACGTGCTGGTAACCGTGAAGTCACTACCACCACAAGCCTTAAAAAGTAGCGCTATAAGTGACGTAAGGATGATTCTATTGGCATTTTTAAAAACGGACATACTGACTCCTGTAAAAACGAGCTGCTTTAAATTTTATCTAAAGTTAATGGCTAGCTGAAAGTTTGCTTGAATAAATCAGAATCTGCGCCTAGTTGCGATACCAAGGCATCTTCAGGATAAGTTTTGACAATCACTTCAATCACTTACATCCATTTCATTTCAAGGTTAAACAGTTTACAAGCAATTTAGCGTGGATCCAATCTAGGGTCACTGAAATTTGAGGATGCAGTCAGCCGACTGTCTTATGTTTACGCTTAGAAATTGAGCCCGATTTGTGCTAAATTACGCCGCTATTCAGAATTGCTGAACTGAGCCCTAGTGATTTAGCGCAGCATCTGAAACTGCATCGACTCGGGGTTTCGAAATAACGATGCTAAAACGATGAATTTGCGACATACATTTAAATTTTAACTAGTAAGCAAGAGAGAAAGCCAAACCATGCGATTAATTCTTCTGGGTGCTCCCGGCGCCGGCAAAGGCACGCAAGCCTCATTCATTACCGAAAAGTACGATATCCCGCAAATATCAACCGGAGACATGCTACGCGCAGCTGTAAACGCAGGCACCCCTCTGGGCATTCAAGCGAAGCAAGTCATGAAAAGTGGAGGCTTGGTTTCAGATGAATTAATCATTGGCTTGATTAAGGACCGATTGCAGGACAAAGATTGCATCAACGGTTACCTGCTTGACGGGTTTCCACGCACTATCCCACAAGCCGATGCTATGCAAGAAAATGGCATTAATATAGATTATGTAGTCGAGATCAGTGTTGATGATAACCAAATCATCAAGCGTATGAGTGGCCGTAGGGCTCATTTAGCATCGGGGCGCACTTATCACGTCGAGTACAACCCACCAAAGACAGAAGGCATTGATGATGTTAGTGGCGAGCCTCTGGTTCAGCGCGACGACGACAAAGAAGAAACCGTTAAGCATCGCCTAGATGTTTATCACGAACAAACTGAACCGCTAATTATTTACTACCGTAATTTTTCTGAAAGTAAGGAGGGCAACGCGCCTATTTATGTCAAAGTAGAAGGTGTCGGTACCGTAGACAGTATTCGAGAGCAAGTTTTAAATGGATTAGAGCGCTAACGATTGCCTTAAAACGGTTAGCACAGCAGCTGTTAACCGTGCCATTAAAAGCGAAAAGCCTCAACGAGACAATCTCGTTGAGGCTTTTTTTTGATACACGCTCGCAGTCATGTTACCTACATAGCGCAATAATTTTCATTCAAACAATTAGGTGCGTCTCAAGTAATTTATTATCGCATCAGATTCATACATCCATTCGATTTGTCCTTGCGATTCAATCCTCAAGCACGGCACCTGCCCTTTGCCACCACCTTTAAGTAACTCAAGATGATGCTTAGGGTCAGAAGTATTCATCATTTCAACTGAATGCTCGCGACCAGCAAGAAACACACTCACCTTCTGGCAGAAGTAACAGTATTTACTATAATAAAGTTGATGTATCTTCATTGAAGATCAATCACTTCTTGGACCGTTTGAATGTTAAGCAATTAGATCACTTGCAACAATTCAACTTCAAAAATGAGCACTTGATTTGGCCCGATAGATGCGGGTGCTTGCTCACCATAAGCAAGAGAGGCAGGAATCACAATACGATACTTACCACCTTCTTTCATCATCTGCAATCCCTCTGAGAAGCCAGGTATAACGCCTGTTACAGGAAACTCAGTAGGCTCATTTCGCTGGTAAGAGCTATCAAAAGGTGTGCCGTCGATGAGCGAACCAATATAATGAATCTTAACTTTATTAGTGGCACTAGGTTGCTTACCTTTACCTTCACGAACCACCTGGTATTGCAATCCACTTTCGGTAACCGTTATGTCAGCCTGCGATTTGTTTTTAGCAAGGAACGCTTCACCCTGAGTAAGGTTTTGTGCGCCTAAAGAAGCGAACTCTTGTTGCTTCTTTAACTGAAAAGATTGCTGTACCTTGGTCATCTCCTCGGGAGTAAGCTTAGCTTGCGCACCGGTTGCAAAATCACGGACTGCCATAACCAAAGCGTCTAAATCAATTTCATCAACCATACCTTGCTGGGCAAGGCCACCGCCTATTTGAGCGCCTATGGTATAGCCCAAACGAGCCTTGTCATTATCCAAGGCAACCGCCTCTGCTTTATCTTTTGCTTGGGCCGTCTGGGACTGACTTGCTGCACCAAAACCAAAATAGCTGGCAGCCACCAAGACTGCAAGACCAGATACGACAATACTACTTTTTTTAAAATTCATTAGTTACTCCAACACTTGGGATTAAATTACAGCTTGGGTTCTGTAAGGGGTTTAAATTACTACGTTTACTTAGGGGCTTTGAAATGGGGCCGAATTACGAGAATTCTACTGCCTGATTAGCAGTTTTATGTGCGCTATTCATTTACAGCCCCTATATCTTTGTTATCTACTTCAAGACTATAGAGCTCGATGAATTCTTCCAAAGGCATAACTGTTTGAGCTTTACTGCCAAAACGGCGTACTGCGACAGTACCTTCTTCTGCCTCACGCATTCCAATACAAAGTATTGCTGGCACTTTTTGTAAACTATGCTCGCGCACCTTATAACCAATTTTCTCATTGCGTAAATCGGCTTTTGCTCGAAACCCGGCATTTCGCAAAGCATCCAGCACGTCTGACGCGTAGTCATTCGCATCAGTGACGATGGTTGCTACAACAACTTGCTCAGGCGCTAACCAGGCGGGCATCGCGCCAGCATGCTGTTCTATTAAAATGCCAAGAAAACGCTCTATAGAGCCTAAAATAGCTCGGTGTAACATTACCGGAACCTGTTTACTACCATCTTCGGCAATGTATTCGGCGCCTAAACGACCAGGGGTCGAAAAGTCGACCTGAATGGTGCCACACTGCCAAACACGGCCAATACAATCTTTAAGAGAAAATTCAACTTTAGGTCCATAAAAAGCACCTTCGCCTGGCTGCAACTGCCAGTCTATACCATTCGCATCAAGCGCTTGTGCAAGTGCCGCTTCTGATCGATCCCAATCTTCATCACTGCCAACCCTATTCTCAGGCCTGGTAGAAAGCTTATAGATTACTTCATCAAAACCGAAGTCCTTATAAACCGCGTGTAAAAAGTCGATGAAATTTTTCACCTCCGGTTGGATTTGATCCTCAGTACAAAAGATGTGTGCATCGTCTTGGACAAAGCTACGCACCCGCATAATGCCATGTAATGAACCTGACATTTCATTCCGATGACAAGAGCCGAATTCAGCCAAACGCAGTGGTAGATCTCGATAGCTTTTTAGCCCTTGATTGAATACTTGTACATGACAAGGGCAATTCATTGGCTTGTTTGCGTAAAGACGATCATCACTCTCTAGGGTGAACATGTCATCACTGAACTTTGCAGCGTGACCCGATTTCTCCCACAATGACATATCGACGATTTGAGGTGTTTTGATCTCCTGATAACCGTGCTGATATTGCTTCTCAGCCATGTAACTCTGCACAGCTTGATAGATCGACCAGCCCTTTGGATGCCAAAACACGCTGCCTGGAGCCTCATCTTGAATATGAAACAAGTCCATGGCCTTACCGAGTTTGCGATGGTCGCGCTTCTCTGCTTCGGCCATTCGATGCAAATAGGCCTTCAACTGTTTTTTATCCGACCAAGCGGTGCCGTAAATACGCTGTAGCTGAGCATTGCTTGAATCACCCCGCCAATACGCACCAGCCAACTTGGTGAGCTTAAAACCGTCCCGTAGAATTCCTGTTGACGGTAGGTGTGGCCCTCGGCAAAGATCTAAAAATTCACCCTGGCGATAAGCGGTGATGACTTCATCGGCTGGCAGGTCAGCGATAATTTCTGCCTTATAGTGCTCACCAATACCCTTGAAATACTCAATAGCATCGTCACGATTCCACACCTCTCGATGAATCACTTCATTGCGCTTAACAATCTCCTTCATGCGCCCTTCAATCACCTCTAAATCTTCAGGCGTGAATGCAGTCTCACGAGCAAAATCGTAATAAAAGCCATTTTCAATCGAAGGGCCTATGGTCACCTGAGTTTCAGGAAAAAGCTCCTTCACAGCCTCTGCCATTATATGTGCTGCGTCGTGGCGTAATACTTCCAAGCCATCTTCAGTGTCGCGAGTAATTATAGTAACTGCAGCGTCACTGGTGATTTCACGGGTCAAATCCCATTGCTGATCATCAACCACAATTGCAACCGCGTTACGGCGCAAACCACTACTAATTGAGTCTGCTATTTGGAGGCCTGTTATAGGCGCATCGAATTGCTTTACGCTAGCATCGGGGAAGGTAATATTTATTGACATGGGTGTTGATCCAGCTAAGCTTGAAAAATTGCTAGCTATAGCAAAATTTGTAGTTTAAGGTGATTTTCATTAAGCGCTGTATTGTATCTTAACCGAGACAAAACGAAACCTTTAAGACTTAATAGATGTTTAATATCAGTCAAAAATTAGGCAATATACGACATCTGTAAATATTTTTATTGGCACCAGCTTATACCTAACAAACTACGCAATTTAATTATCAACAAGAAGCATCAGACCGATTAATAGAGAATCCCTACTGCCGACTCAGTTGGCAACGCAATCTTAGTCAATAAACGTCATAATTTGAGCATGAATGAATTCACAATAATAACTCCGGATGATTGGCACTTGCATTTACGTGATGGCCGCTTATTAGATGAAACAGTGCCGGCTACCGCGCGCTGCTTCCGCCGCGCGATCGTAATGCCAAATCTTCTACCGCCAATAATCAATGCCAAAATGGCACTGGAATATCGACAGCGTATTTTAGATGCGACACCAAAAGGCAGTCGTTTCTCTCCATTGATGACGCTCTACCTAAGTAATAAGACGACGGTAGATGATATTTCACAAGCGATTAGCTCTGAAATACCCGCGGCCAAACTGTATCCAGCTGGTGCGACCACAAATTCATCAGCCGCCGTCGATAAGATCGAAGCGCTCTATCCTGTATTCGAGCGAATGAGCGAAGTGGGAATGTTATTGCTAGTCCATGGAGAAGTAACCACTGCAGATATCGATATTTTTGATCGGGAGAAGCAATTCATCGACCAATATCTAGAACAGATTCATCTACGGTTCCCAGATCTTAAAATAGTTTTTGAACACATCACTACCGCCGATGCTGTAGAGTTTGTATTGTCTGCGTCTGATACGGTTGCCGCCACCATCACTCCGCAGCACCTGTTAATGAATCGAAACGATCTATTAGTTGGAGGTATTCGACCGCATAATTATTGTTTGCCGATTTTAAAACGCAGCAACCATCAAACTAGACTCCGGGAGATTATAGCAAGCGGCTCAAGTAAGTTTTTCTTAGGAACCGATTCGGCACCGCATACTCGTCTCACGAAAGAGTCTGACTGCGGTTGTGCCGGCTGTTATAGTGCCTGGGGCGCATTGGAGCTCTATGCTCAGGTATTCGATGACCTTGGAGCAGTAGACAAACTAGAGGGTTTTGCTAGCCTATTTGGCCCACGGTTTTACGGACTACAGCCCAATAGCGACTCGATACGCCTAATACGAAATCCTTGGCTAGTACCAGAGCAGATCGAATTGGAAAATGGTGACACAATAGTGCCATTATTTGCTGGTCAACGGCTAGAATGGCAAGTTTCTAAACAACAATAGCAATCAATCGTTCATGCACAGAAATGATTAGTGCTATTCAACCATAGTAGTCTTTCCTATATCCGAACTCTTCACCTTTAAGCTAGACAGGGCTCAGTCAGAAGTTAAAAAGTGGTCAAGATATAACGTTAGGCGCTGATGCCTGCAAGCTATTTTAGTCGTTTAATCAGGTTCAGCGTTGACGGATCGAATCCCAAATCACTGCCTAAGTCTTCTAGCTCTTGTTGTTCTTCTTGCAACAGGGGCAACACCTGCTTAGCGAGGCGTTTACCTAACTCCACCCCCATTTGATCGAAGGAATTAATATTGCAAAATAGCCCGTTGCAATAAGTACGATGTTCGTAGAAAGCTAAAAGGGACCCGAGAGAGCGAGGATCCAGATAGTCTATTAAAATACTTGTCGACGGACGGTCTCCGTCAAATATTTTGGCGCAAGCAGCAAGCTCTGACAGATTCTCATTGGCATGAACTTCCCGAACTTTTTGCAAACTCTGCCCTGCAAGTAAGGCTGCTGTCTGAGCAATGCCATTTGCTAGCAACTCTGAATGATGAGTTGTTAGGTCGTGTTCTGGTTTCGCTACCAATAAAAACTCCGAAGGTATCAACCAGGTCCCTTGGTGTAACAACTGGAAAACCGAATGCTGAACATCTGTGCCCACCCCACCCCACACGATCGGCGAGGTGAACTGGTCTACTTTAGATCCATTTCGTTGGCGGTTTTTTCCATTACTCTCAGTTTCCAATTGCTGTAAATAATCGACCAATGACCGGAGCCGATGGTCATACGCAAAAATTGCACGATTAGAAGCCGCGCAAAAATTTGTGTAGTAGTGGTCCATCATAGCCGCGATAAAACAGACATTTTTATCTACCGATGATGTATGGAAATGCTGGTCTATCGCCGCCGCACCATCAAGAAATTGAGAAAATTTATCTTGACCTAAGATTAATGCTGCTGACAGAGACACTGCAGACCAAACTGAATATCGGCCTCCAACCCACTGCGGGAAGACAATTGTATTTGCGAGGGGAATCCCAAATTGGGCTGCATTGTCAGCAGTAGCAGTTACTGCGTACACACATTCAAGATAGTCATCGATTCCGTTTTGACTGAACCACTGCCCAATTGTACGTATATTCTGTAGCGTTTCGGACGTTGCAAAGGTCTTAGATACGCCTATAACTAAAGTACTTGTTACGTCACACTGCGCTAGTATCGAGGATAATTGATGACCATCAATATTACCGATAAAATGAATGCGGCGTGTTTCAGAGACGTTTTTTAAAGCCTCGAACACGAGTTGCGTACCCAAGGAAGAGCCTCCTATTCCTACGTGAATAATGTCTTTCACAGGAATTTTGCGAGATTCCAGATTCGCGCTAATCTCCTTGTGCTTGCTTAGAAATTGGTTTCTAGCGTCAGTCGCGTCCTCAAGCAGAGATGGTTCAAGGGTTGGGATACCTTGATTTTTTGGATCCCGGAGCAAGGCATGAAGTACCGGCCTGTCCTCACTGGAATTAATCTTGGCCCCGCTAAACAACTCAGAACGCGATTCATCAAAGCCGATTTGATCGGCAAATGAAGTGTATAAGGAAATTAGTGATTCACTAATGTGTGTTTTACTAAAATCAAAAAACAATCCTTTAAGTTCGTAGGAAAACTGTTCTGCCCGCCCAGGGTTTTCAGAAAACTGTGCCCGAATACCAAGTTTTTTATCGGCATCAGCTTGCCGCTGTAACGCCATTTTTAGGGCAGCATCGATTGATGGCGTAGAATCTGACGATCTATCTTTTTGATTTACAGTCATTATGGAAATATCATGCTGGGTTATCTATGGTTAGTGCTTATGTGCAGTGACGCAAAACTTCATTAAAACCTAAGGAACTATCTTAGTCCGACAAAGCATCCATGGCGAAGGCAGTATCTAACATTCTATTAGAGAAACCCCACTCATTGTCGTACCATGCTAGAACTTTAACCAAACCCCCATTGATCCTTGTATGCGCCATGTCGACGATACACGATCTAGAGTCATGATTAAAATCTATAGAGACCAGCGGCAAAGTATTTATTCCAAACACCCGCTCCTTTCCTTTCAAATAATCTTCAAATACTGATTGAAGATCCTTAAGGTTAACTGATTTCTCTGGTGTGAAGGTAAAGTCTAGCAGTGAAACATTTATTGTGGGAACTCGAACTGCAACTGCATTAAGCTTACCGTCTAATTCTGGAATCACCAAGCCAATTGCTTTAGCGGAGCCAGTGCTTGTTGGAATCATAGAATGGCTTGCTGCACGAGTCCGACGCTTGTCTCTATGATATGCGTCTACGACATTTTGAGTATTAGTCATTGAGTGGATCGTATTAGCAATGCCCTGTACGATCCCTACACTATCATTGAGAGCTTTAGCAACAAGCGCCAAACAATTCGTAGTACAAGATGCATTTGAAACCAATCGATCACGGGCCTTAATGATATGTTCGTTCACACCATAAACGATCGTTGCATCGAACTCTTTGCCAGGCGCAGATAACAGTACTTTTTTAGCACCCGCTTGAAGGTGGCGGCTTGCGTCCTCTCTATCTCGAAAATGCCCCGTGCACTCGAAAACAATATCAACATCCAGTTCTCTCCAAGGCAGGGTGGAGGGATCCCGTTGTTGGTACGCAGCTATTCTTACTCCATCGATACTAATCGAATCGTCTGTGTGCTCTATTGTGTATCCAAACCGTCCATGAGCGCTATCAAACTGCAGTAGATGCGCGTTTATATCGGTAGCGCCTAAGTCATTGATGGCGACTACTTCTACGCTGTCCGCGTAGCCATTCTCATGAATCGCACGAAGGATCAGCCGGCCGATTCGGCCGAAGCCGTTTATTGCTATTTTCATCATTTTATACTACTTACCATAGCCTCAATCTCGATTAGTTCATTCTAGTACATTACACACACTTTATTACGAGCGTTTGACCTGACAATATTGATTGATTTGATAAACCTCGGGCTTTTATGGCTATTTCGAAGAATGTTTTGGCATAAAAAAAGGCATGCAATCGCATACCTTTTTCACTAAGCTATCTAAGGCTATAACTAGCCGGATGTCATTGTTACCGATGGCAGCATAACTTTCGCAGCCCGTATGCCATCAATCGCTTGCATAACAGCCCTAGTTTTAGCCTTGGGGTCTACCTTAACTATAACGGACGATTCAGGTCGCTCTGCTTTCAATCGTGTGATGTTCGCCTTTATTGCGCGAGCGCTAACAACTAGTTTTTGAATTTTAATCTCACTTAGCGCAGTCACCTCCACAACAATTGGTTTAGGAGCGTCTATCTCGGGTGGATTTGGGTTCTCAGGCGGATTATTAATGCCAATACCCGACTCCTTTACAAAGCTAGCCGTCACAATAAAGAAAATAAGCATAATAAACACCACATCCAACATAGGGGTGATATCAATATCGGTATCTTCTTCATTAAGTGCTTTACCTAAACGTTTCATCTTCTTACCTCTCTAAATTTTTCTCAATTGACGAATATGTCAGTTGCTAAAATATTATTTAATCTGCGAATATTTCCCTAATTAAAACGGGAAATATTCTAGCAGTTGTCTACTTGGCGCTATGGTTTTCGTACTGTTGAGCAATCAAACCACTGGCAGTTTCTTCCAAAGTATTCTCGATACGTTTCGCTCGGCTAGAAGCCAACCAATGCAAGAATACCGTTGGAATCGCGACCACCAATCCTAGCACCGTAGTAACCAACGCCTGGGAAATGCCGCCAGCCATCGTTTGTGGGTCACCGGCACCATACAGCGTGATTGCTTGGAAAGTTTGAATCATCCCAGTCACGGTTCCTAATAGACCTAATAAAGGTGCTACGACTGCGATTATCTTAATAAACATTACATATTTATTAAGACCCGGAGATTCCTTCAATATCGCCTCGGACAGTTTTAATTCCATCGACTCAGGATCCGTCTGCGGATTATCTTGAAACACTTTGATTACGCGCCCTAAAGGATTTTGCAGATTAGGCCGCTTAATATCTTGCGCTTGTTTCCTAACTTTACTTTCAACTCCGCTTAAAACGAATATTCTAATAGCCGCTATAACCAGTGCTAACAAACCCAAACTAATAATCACGTAACCAACTACCTTACCTTCTTTGGTCTTCTCTACGATAGATGGTTTTTGAACAAACGCCGATACCAATACACCTTTAGTTGGATCTACATAAAATGTATTTAAATCATCGCCACTGGCGTTCTGTAATGCGGTTGAGCTATTGGTGAAATCAGAGCCCATCTGGCGTTGAAGTAGAACTAAACCACGATCATTGTCATAGGTAGCAATGTCTGAACCGGAAACCGCATTGAATACACCAACTCTAGTGACTTCACGCTCTTCAGTTGTAAATACATTAACCATATCGCCTTCGTCATCCACTTGTTGACCACTTACAAAGGTGACCGGAGCATTGAATTTGACCACCTTGCCTTGTTCGGTCATCTCATTCTGTAACTCGTACCAAAGGTCTTCAAGTTCATCGATCGAAACCAAATCAGTTAAACTGGCCATCTTAGCCACCATCACCCGTAACTTTTCTGAGCGGTCGGGGTAGTGTGCGCTAATCAATGAGGTTTTGTAGTCCTCTTGGGCTTCACCAGCAGTAAGCTGAATTATCCCAAATAATTCCTTAAGATCGCCCAGCTCTTTTCTTAATTCATCCTGTAGTGTTTCAATGGCAAGCTGATTCTTCTCGAACTGAATCTCTAGTTGGTCACTGATACGTTCCTGTCTGGCCCGTTCGGCCTTCATTGCGTTCAGTCTGCCTTGTTGTTTGTTGCGTTCGCCTTTAAATTGGTTCTCTCGACTAGAGTTGGCTCTAGCATCTTTAGAAGCACCCGATTTTGCAGAAGCCAAAAGCTTACTTATATCAAGTTCAGCGTTTGCATTAGTAACAGCGACCATGCAAAGAAAAACACACGCAGAGCGGAGACAAGTTTTGATCAAGTTCCCAGACCTCTCATTAAATAGATTCAATTTCATTGTTGTATCCCAGCCAATAAAGGAGCTTCGATTGGTAAGCGCATTAGATTATCAATCTCTTTACCTTGGGTAATTCGAATTGCTTGGGAGATACCGTCGTTGTATGACGAATCCAACTCTTTCCATGCACCCTCAGATTTATCCCAATAACCAGACACCTCACTATCAAGCGTTTGATAATAGAGGCCGGTACGACCAACCTGCAGCACGTTAACAGTCAACTCACCGTCAGCCAGCAATAATGTTTCGGTATATACAGAAAG
>CAWUWF010000111.1:0-4459 GCA_963925935.1 uncultured Arenicella sp.
GACGGTGGTTTCCATGCCGTGGATTCGTCCGCAGTTGCATTTGAAATTGCAGCACGTGGTGCCTATCGTCAAACATTACCGAAAGCTGGACCACAAATCATCGAGCCAATCATGAGTGTTGACGTGTTCTCTCCAGAGGACAATGTCGGCGACGTGATCGGTGACTTGAATCGTCGCCGTGGCATGATTAAATCACAAGACTTGACGCCAACCGGTGTGCGCATCAAGGCAGGTGTACCACTAGCAGAAATGTTTGGTTACATCGGTGACTTGCGTACCATGACGTCAGGCCGAGGTCAGTTCTCAATGGAATTTGAAAACTACATGCCTTGTCCGCGTAATGTTGCTGTAGACGTTATCGCAGCACAAAAAGAGAAAGACGCAGAGAAAGCTAAAAAGTAAGCAGCTATTCTTGATCGAAATGAGGCCTCTGTCGCTTAGTAGCGGCAGGGGTCTTTATGTTCATGGATGGACGGTATCTTAGAATTGCAGGAGCAAACCTAAGCCCTCCGAACTAGATCAACATCGCCCCTGAATTCAATTTACTAATTCTATTGTGAATAAATATAAGTTATGCTTATCTGATATCCATTCATTGTATGAATAATGCTCTCGGGCCACTCGGCATCAAATAATCATGAATCTATCCAATATTGATCTAAATTTACTCGTCTATTTCAGTGTATTGCTGCGAGAAGGCAATGTCACCAAGGCCGCAGAACATTTAGGACTAAGTCAGCCAGCAATGAGTAATGGCCTGCGTCGTCTGCGTAAAGTATTTAACGACCCCCTCTTGGTTCGCACCAGCAATGGCATGATGCCAACTGACAAGGCCAAGGAACTACAACCACTAGTACAAAAAGTGCTTTCGCAAATAGAGCTTTTTGTGCAACCCACGATTGAGTTTGAGCCAACGAACAGCAAGCGATTGTTCCGCGTGATGGCCAGTGACTATGCCGAAACCACATTATTGCCGAGGGTTAGAACCCGCATGGCAGAAGAAGCACCCGATACCGCTTTAGACATATTGACGCCCAGTGACGTTACTTTTCAGGATATTGAATTGGGTAATGTGGACTTAGTTATCAACCGCTTTGACCAACTGCCGCAGTCGCTACACTTGTCAGTGCTATGGGCAGATAATTTTAGCTGCGTAATGCGCGAGGACCACCCTTTGCGAAAAGGCTTTGATCTCGAAAAATACCTCAAGGCTCAGCATGTTTGGGTAAATAAAACGGGTATGGGGGTCGCGACCGGTGTTAATCCGGACGATATTCAAAAACTGGGTTGGGTTGATATCGCTCTAGATGACCTTGGCTATAAACGTAGAATTTCAGTCTATACGCGCCACTATATTTCGGCGATTCAGTTAACGCAGCAGCAAGACTTAATCGCAACCGTGGCAACCCGATCAACACATCTGGTCAACCATTTCAAGAATTTGGCGATTGTGCCTGCGCCGTTCGATATTCCGAATATTGAATTACATATGGTTTGGAGCCCCTTGTTACATCACAATATTGCACATAAGTGGTTTAGAAATGTAATTCGTGATGTCGCGAAAGAAATTCAAGCAGAGGAACTGGCTGCTTGAACGCTGCTAACGAATAAGGGTACGCGAGGGTATCGCCTACTCAGAAATGAACTCTTGTGGTAATCTGGTTTTAGTACATGGACATTAATTAGTGTTGTAAGTAAACGCAGTTGCCGCCATTAAGAGAGTTTTAGCAAACACAGGGAGTGTTGAAATGCAGGATGCAGAAAAATTAACCAATAACGACCCCAACGCCGACCAAGAAACCCTTGCTCAAGCTAGATCGTTGGCGATGATTCATACCCGAACAGTAGTAGGCGTGAACGCCTTGCCCGTCATCGTGGAAGTGCATTTAGCCAATGGCTTGCCGATGTTTTCCACCGTAGGGCTTCCTGAAGCCGCTGTAAAGGAAAGTAAGGACCGAGTGCGCGGCGCCATACTCAATTCTGGTTTTGAGTTCCCTGCCAAGCGCATAACGGTCAATCTATCGCCAGCCGATCTTCCAAAAACGGGTAGCCGATTTGATTTGCCGATAGCGATTGGCATTTTGGCGGCCAGTGGTCAGGTGCCCAATAAAGCATTGAAAGAGTTTGAATTTGTCGGTGAGTTAGCGTTAGATGGCCAGTTGCGCAAAGTTGCCGGTGTGTTGCCAACCGCACTTGCCTGTGGCGGCACCGATCGGCAGTTGATTGTGCCCACTGCAAACTCAGAAGAAGCTGCTCTAGCTGAACAAACAGACTCCAGGCATGCATCACACTTACTTACCGTTTGCCGACATCTTGCGGGCCAAGGTGAAATGGACATATGCTTGCAGGCCAAACGAGTTCCAAGCTTTGCTGACTATCCGGATTTATGTGATGTGAAAGGTCAGGCTCAGGCCAAACGCGCCTTGGAGATAGCCGCTTCAGGTGGGCATAGTCTTTTGTTTATGGGGCCGCCTGGGGCCGGTAAGAGCATGTTGGCCTCAAGGTTGCCGGGCATTCTGCCTGAACTAAATACCGATGAGGCCTTACAGACCGCCGCTATCCAATCGGTCGCTAATGGTGACTTCGATATCTCCAACTGGAAGCAACGACCGTTTAGAAATCCACACCATTCAGCTTCGTCGGTAGCGCTAGTGGGCGGCGGCTCTCACCCCCGGCCCGGTGAGATAAGCTTGGCGCATAAGGGTATTTTGTTTTTAGACGAACTCACGGAGTTCTCCAGAGCGACGCTAGAACAATTGAGAGAACCCTTAGAAACGGGCAAAATCAACATCGCCAGAGCCAATCAAAGCGCGCAGTATCCTGCCGAGTTTATGCTAATTGCGGCGTGTAACCCTTGCCCCTGTGGCTATCTAAACGACGGCACTGACCGTTGCTCATGCAGCGTAGGCAAAGTAGATAATTATCGGGCAAAGCTATCAGGTCCAATGCTTGATCGCATTGATATGCACGTTCACCTACCAAGAGTCACCACCAAAGAACTGCAAAGCAATGACCCTAATGTTGAGACGTCTGAGCAAGTGAAGGCACGCGTGGTTAAAGTTAGATTAAGTCAGTATGTGAGACAAGGTAAACAAAATAGCCGCTTAGAGGGCTCGATGCTAGAACGACAATGTGTGTTGGATGAGGCCACTAAGCAATTTCTAGAGCTTGCAGGTGAGCGGCTGCAGTTATCAGCTAGGGCATACCATCGTATCTTAAAGTTGGCTCGAACCATCGCAGACATGGCCGATGTAGACCGAATTGCGAAGGTTCATGTCAGTGAAGCGATTGCCTATAGGAGTCTGGACAGAAGGGTTTAATTTCAGATAAAAACTATAGTCGGACGATTTAGAAAACACAGTTTAATTTCGCCTATGTGGGGGATGCCATGATTTTGGTATGGGGCTATAGTCAGTCCAGTGCGGGCTGTCAGGATGACGTTTGAGGGTAGGGCGTCTTGCATAGGGAAATCGCCGCCGGACATTTTTTTGTTTCTTAGCGTGCTATTTTCAAAGTATTCGCCTTGCAATTTTCCAGAGCCAAGAATCATGCTGCCTTACTAACTGCATACATGGTAAACAAAATTCTTGATCTTAGTTTAATTGAAATCAATCAAGCCGCTGAAATAAAGTAATTGTATCTATCCAATGGCAGCCGTAATATGACCCTCCGATTAGGTGAAAACAACACTATTGTTGTTTTCATTAAGACTAAGTTCTACGGAGTAATAAGCATAAATGAACAACCAGGCGGTTAGATTAGGGGTTGATATTGGCGGCACCTTCACGGACGTAGTGCTGGAGGTGGGCGCTGCTCAATATTCAAGTAAAGTTTTGACGACCTATGCTGCTCCGGAACAAGCGATTATCGAAGGAATACATCAAGTATGTGCAAAAGCTGATATAAAACCCTCGGCGATTGGACAAATAATTCATGGTACGACCTTGGCGACCAACGCCTTAATCGAACGCCGTGGCGCCAAGACGGCACTGATAACGACTAAAGGATTTAGAGATGTCATAGAAATGCGCACTGAATCTCGATTTGAGCAATATGATTTGAATCTGGTGTTGCCTGAACCATTGCTACCTCGCCAACAACGCTATACGGTCAATGAACGTATCGGTGCCAACGGTGAAGTGCTTATCGAGATAGACCGTGCTGAAATAGAGCAATTAGCTGAGCAGATCAAACAAGCGAATTACCAGAGCGTAGCGATCGGCTTATTACACTCCTACGTTAATCATCGTCATGAGCAACTAATTCGAGAGGTGTTAGCGGAAAAAATACCGAGCTTAATGATATCCCTCTCCTGCGAAGTCTCACCGCAGATGCGAGAGTATGAACGTTTTAATACGGTGGTTGCTAACGCTTACATAAAGCCGTTGATGAAAAGCTACCTAAGCCGTTTAGAAGGGTGTTTGCAGGCCGAAGGCGTCACTTGTACGGTGTTTTTAAT
>CAWUWF010000112.1:0-12207 GCA_963925935.1 uncultured Arenicella sp.
AACCACCGACCCCGGCATTATGAATGCCGTGCTCTAACCAACTGAGCTACATAGCCATATTCTTTGCTGACCAGGAAGATCAGACTTTGAAGATGCGTGAAAATACACTTGGTGGGGTGTTCAGTCAAGTATCTAATTGTAGTTTTTCGAGACAATTATTGATCCCAATCTACAAATTATGCACGAAATAGGTTCAACCCCATTTTTAAAACCTGTTAGCCTCTGCGGCTAAGCAACACTATTAAACAAGCAGGATGGTCCGCCATGTCTAAAGGTAAGAAATACGACTTTAAAATTGAGCAAGTGGATTCACTCTGGCGTGCTCAGATTACCCGCCAAGTGACTTCTAGAAAGGTCACTGTGACTAAGCAAAAGGCTGATTTTGAATCTGAGTCTGATGCAACGCAGTGGGCAGAAAATGAGCTGCTTGAATTCACTAAGGCGCAAGCTGATAGCAACACTCGCCATGGCGAGCAGCGTAAGGAGTCAGAAGAAATTCAACGCCTGCGTTCTTCGCGCAGAGCCGACAAGACCCTGCAAGCCAAGGCTGAAAAAGCCAAAGAGGCCGATGCTGGCTTGGATGACGCTGGCAGCGAAGAAATTGAAGACAATAGCCTTGATGAAGCTGACGATTAAAACTGCCTGATTAACATCAGCATGCCTTTATTTTGGTAAACTGATGGACCTGTATAACGTTAAACCAAACCACTATTAAAATTCATGAGTCAGTCAGCAGCAGGCCCGCTTAAGGGCAAGAGAATAATCGAACTAGCAGGGCTTGGCCCGGCTCCATATTGTGGCCAACTATTGGCTGATTTGGGGGCTGAGGTGATTTTAGTAGATCGCCCTAATGCAATTCGACTGCCGGTTGAAAACCGTGGCAAAAAGTCGATTGCGATCGATTTACGTAAGCCCGAATCAGCTGAGATAGTGCTAAGACTGATCGAGGATGCCGACGCATTGATTGAAGGCTTACGCCCGGGCGTTACCGAACGACTCGGGATTGGCCCAGAAGCCTGTCGGGCGCGCAACCCTAAGTTAGTCTATGGTCGTATGACGGGCTGGGGCCAAGACGGCCCGATGGCCTCTATGGCCGGACACGACATCAACTACCTGTCGATTACCGGCGCGTTGTATGCGATGGGTTCGGCCGGTCAAGTGCCGCCTCCGCCGTTAAACCTATTAGGCGATTTCGGTGGTGGTTCGATGTTCTTAGCCTTAGGAGTAGTGTCGGCAATTCATGCGGCCAGCCAAACTGGCCAAGGCGATGTAGTTGACGCTGCGATTGTTGACGGAGTTTCTTCAACGATGGGAATGATTCGTTCATTTGAATCGTTCGGCGGATGGACTACTGAACGACAGGCCAATATGCTTGATGGCGCTGCGCCATATTACCGTTGTTACCTAACTCAAGACGGCCAATACATGGCGGTGGGTTGTATTGAACCACAATTTTTTATAATCATGGTCGACAAGCTTGGCATCGATTCTGCTCAGTACGGCGATCAAAATGACCGCGCTGCCTGGGCAGCACAAACACAGCTACTGGAAGATATTTTTGCGGGTCAGACTCGTGATCACTGGTCTGCTCTATTTGACAACACGGATGCCTGCATTACGCCAGTGCTTAATTACCAAGAGGCCTTAGCGCACCCACAAAACACAGCCCGACAATCACACATTATAGATCGGTCCATATCGCATCCCAATCGAGCGCCGCGCTTCGCAAGTACTAACGAACACGCGCCACGCCTAGATTGCCCTACCGTTGGGCAGCAGACTTCAAAAATATTAGAAAGCGTCGGATTCAATGCGTCGGAGATAGCGTCGTTTATTGAAGCAAAGACTGTTTTCTAGATTAAAAAATCTAAAAAGCCTTGTTGAGTAGCTAGATCAATAACGAGGTCCTTGTACAAATCAGGTTTCGGCTGATTCACCGCTCCCACAAGCAACTAAACCTACACTTGCTAACTAAGCCGTTGAGGTTAGCAGGTGCGGGTTTTGACGTAGAATTGTTACTGCGTCTTGCACCGTAGTAATAGACCGAAAATCCTCACCTTGCGTAAAAACCATAGTGATTTCTATACTAGCGCCGGTCGGCAGCTCGCAAACCACCGTATCTCCTTGCTGTTTTGCTAAAATTTCCATAATTGACTCCAATCACCCAATCTAAATAATCCATTGATAGATCCGGTTGCTTAACAATTAATTTAGTAACCCAAAAACATATCATAATCATATTTTAACAGTTTGATATCACCCACATGGGTGATTATTAAGTAAAAGCCGTTGTCTATATCCTTGGTATCAACCCTTTCAACAATCATCCAAACGTTAGTTGCGGAGAAGAGTGCCACGCCATTTATTAGCAGCGTCGGCACAAATTTCAATGAAACTCAGAACGTGGTTTTCGAAGACCTGAGGGAAACTCTTTCGCAGTTCGGTCACACTAAAAATTAGCAGAACCAGGTGTGCGCGGAAAAGGAATAACGTCGCGGATATTCTCCATGCCTGTCACATAGTTAATTAGCCGCTCAAAGCCCAAACCAAAGCCAGCGTGCGGAACTGTGCCGTAACGACGCAGCTCTCGATACCACCATAAATGCTCTGCGGTTTGTTTGTCTGGAAAACGCGCATCCAGCATGTCTAAACGTTCTTCGCGCTGACTGCCGCCAATCAACTCACCTATCCCTGGAACCAACACGTCCATCGCGGCGACGGTTTTTTCATCATCGTTCAAGCGCATGTAAAACGCCTTAATGTCTTTAGGGTAATTTTTAAGAACCACTGGCCCCTTGATATGCTGCTCACATAAAAATCGCTCATGCTCTGATGCTAAATCCATGCCCCACTGCACTGGAAATTCAAACTGCTGACCACTTTTTTTCAATATATCGATCGCGTCGGTATAGTCCATATGTACAAACTTAGAATTGAGCACACCATTAAGACGCGTTAGCACGTCTTTATCAACCCGCTGGGCGAAGAACGCCATATCATCAGCACGCTCTTCTAATACCGCACTAATACAGGCTTTAAGAAAATCTTCCGCCAGTAAAGCATCATCATTCAAATCTGCGAATGCTATCTCTGGTTCTACCATCCAAAATTCAGCGAGGTGTCGGCTGGTATGTGAGTTTTCTGCACGGAACGTTGGCCCGAACGTGTAGACCTTAGACATCGCTAGACAATAAGCCTCGACATTCAATTGACCCGAAACGGTTAAAAAAGTTTCACCGCCAAAGAAGTCCTGCTGGTAGTCAACCTGACCTTGGTCATTGCGAGGCAAGTTGGCCAAATCCAGCGCAGATACTCGAAACATTTCGCCAGCGCCTTCGGCATCACTATTGGTGATGATTGGCGTGTTTACCCAGTGGTAACCCCGTTGATAAAAATAGTTATGGATGGCATTCGCTAGGGTGTTTCGCACGCGGGTGACCGCACCAATGGCATTAGTGCGGGGCCTTAAATGAGCCTGGGTTCTGAGAAATTCAAAGGTATGTCTCTTCTTGGCAATTGGGTATGTTTCTGGATCTTCTACCCACCCAACAACCTCTAGGCTGCTTGCCTGAACTTCTACCGACTGGCCCTGGCCTTCAGATTCTACCAAGGTACCAACCGCAATTACCGCACAGCCAGCACCAAGGCGAAGTACCTCATCTTCATAGTTAGACAACGCTTGAGGAACCACTATCTGAATTGGGTCAAAGCAAGAACCATCATGTAGAGCGACGAATGAGATGCCCGCCTTAGACGTTCTACGCGAACGCACCCAACCTTTAATGGTTACTTGTTGATCTGTGGCGACTGCGCCTTTGAATATTTCATCAATAGAAAATTTATTCATTCTGATTTCTCAATTAGTTTTTATTGAAAATGATCTTCACGCCAAACTGCGCAAGCATTACTATGGAACGAATTATAACGACATAGTTAACCCAGAGTCAGAGAATATCAATGGCCTACTCGATCAATTTGTTCCGAGCGCCGCATCGCTTGCGACAAAAATATATTTAGGCAAGGATAATGTGCGTCTATTCCCTGAGCTCAGCCATTGTATCTTAAAAGAAGAACCCGAATTGACCGCCACCGAAATCATTAGTTTTCTGCGGAGATAACACAAGCGTAGACGATACGCCACGGACTGTGGTCGCTTGAACATTTTAAAAACGGCTCCATAACCATTAGATACAAACGAATCTAACACACTCTTAATTCGTCGAGGCTGATCAATGAACGCAACGTCAAACCACAATAATTCCAACAGCAGTGATGCTAAAACTCATGTTCTGGTCGCCTATATTCTTATTGTAGTCGGAATGTTTACGGCTATCCCAATGCTGCTTGGCGCAGTATGGGCAATGGTCAAACGACGTGATGCTCTGGGCACTATTTACCATAGCCATTACAGCAACGCGATTAGGGTCTTTTGGTATACCGTTGTCTGGACAATCGTCGGGGCTATTCTGATATTCGCGCTAGTCGGTTATCCGATAATTGCCCTGGTGTGGCTTTGGGCTTTATATCGGTTGATTAAGGGATTAGTAAAGATTTCAGCCGATGAAGCCTACCCTCTATAGGCAGGCTTATTGATAGCAGCGCTTATTACCGTTACTGAAAAGCACTTATGGGGCTAGCCGTCACTAGTCGTCTTATTTTCTCGTATGTAAATCGAATCGCCCTTCAACTGGCGTATAATATTGTCACAAACTAATTAAACCGCAGTTTTTACAATGACCAAATCGACTAGTTATACGCCGCCCAAAGTATGGAAATGGGATAGTCAGAGCGGAGGCCGGTTTGCGGCTATCAATCGTCCTTTGGCGGGCGCCACACACGAATTAGAACTGCCCGTAGGTAAGCACCCATTACAGCTCTATTCCTTGGGCACGCCGAATGGGGTGAAAGTAACCATCATGCTAGAGGAGCTATTAGCATTGGGCTTTGACGACGCGGAATATGACGCGCACCTAATCAACATTATGGAAGGTGGTCAATTCAGCAGTGGTTTTGTGGATATAAACCCTAACTCTAAAATTCCCGTTTTATTCGATCAAAGTACGACTCCCGGAACTCGAATATTCGAGTCTGGCGCAATTTTAGTTTATCTGGCCGAAAAGTTTGGCGCATTTCTACCCACCGAACCCAGCGCACGCGCTGAATGCATGTCGTGGTTATTCTGGCAAATTGGCAGCGCTCCGTATCTAGGCGGTGGCTTCGGTCATTTTTATGCTTATGCCCCAGAAAAAATTGAATACTGTATCGATCGTTTTTCGATGGAAGTAAAACGCCAACTTGATGTATTAGATAGAACGCTGGCTGATCGACAGTTTTTATGTGGCGACGACTACAATGTTTCCGATATGGCGAACTATTCTTGGTACGGCGTTCTAGTCATTGGTGAGTTATATGATGCCCAGGAATTTCTAGATGTTGCTTCGTATAAAAATGTTACGCGATGGGCCAATGAAATCAATAATCGCCCAGCCGTTAAACGAGGCACTAGGGTGAATCGTGTATGGGGCGCCGAGGAAGAAAGAGTGCCTGAACGCCATAGTGCTAGCGACATTAGCTAACCCTGCGAAGGAGCCGCTGGCTAACCGCTTGAACCGCGCCTAATTACTAGACTTGTTTGCTAGCCTGGTAGGTATCACACATCAGTTGAACCGCTGTCTGGTCAAATGATCTCAAACCACTTAACACTAATTGCTTGACCCCATGGCCAAGCAATTGGCCGTTGGCGTTCATCGAAAAATGTAATTCGGCCGTGCCTCGTTTGCCTTCGACTTTTAGCGAGGTTTCGGCTAACTCAATTTGCAGCTCATCAAACTCCAAATGCTGTAGTTCAAAAGCCATGCTTTCGTAGATAACCAGAGGCCGATCTGGGTTTATCATTACGTCATGCTGCTGCATTAATGGCACCAGGATGCCTGGAAAGTTTTGTCCGGAGAATGCGACGTAGCTTACTAACAACGCCTCAATTTTGGCTGCTTCGCGTGAATAATCGCCGGAGTAGTCAATGCCCAGAACCGGCTTGTGACGGTCATTAGTGACTTCTAAATGCGCAACGTCTGCCTTGGCTTGATACGCTGGATAGCTTAGATCCGAATCTGCTTTGACCAGACCTTGAAACCGAAATGCCATTTTTTGATGCAAGCCATACTGCTGTAAGGCAAGGGCGAAGAGAAGGTCACCCGGCACACAAAACCGTTTAGAGTCAGGGTGATGAATAGGATTAAAATCGCCAGCGACCTGTTTGGCAAAAGCACTGCCTTGCTCTGCGTTCACGACAAGCTTCTGATCTGATGATACTGCGTAGTACTTCTCTAGAAATTTCATGGACACACTTACACTCACATGGAGGTGTTGCTAATACAGCGTTTAATAAGCAGGGGATTATAAGAGCAATCTCGGTACAACCCAAGTGCTTGGCAAAATTTAAAGCAACCGAAGTTAGGCGAACTGTTTGATGGTTTGCGACAAACCAGCGGCCACATTACGAAGTAACCGGCATCGACAAACATCATCAAGCCTCGCTATGGAGGCTCGAGATGTTGTCTAGTCAGAACTGAACCGCTTGGCTAATAAGACCGCCTCAGCAAGGGCTTGCTTATTTCGACCCACCGATTCTTGGGAATAACTTACCTACTTGATCTTGATACTTTATATATGTATCACCGTGCTCAGCTATCAAGTCACGTTCTTCAAACCGCAGACCGACGAAAATATAAACCGTAAAACCAACGCTCAATACTAGCTGAGTCATTGTCATTAAGGGCGTGGCCCAGACACCAATTAAAACACCTGTTTGAATCGGGTGGCGCACGTATTGATACATGGCCCGCTTGACGAATTGGACTGGCGCTGCAGGCATTTTCTTATAGTTTAAGTAAACCTGACGTAAGCCGAATAAATCGAAATGATTAATTGCGAAGGTTGACGCTAATAAAAACACCCAACCAAACCAAAACAAGGCCCACAGTAAGACCGCCGCTGATCCAGCTTCGACATGCCAAACTTGACCTGGAACCATCGCCCAATAACCAACAAGAGCAACACTGGTGAGACCGGCAACCAGCACATAAGTCGGTCTTTCTGCCGCTTCGGGAATAAACTTGGTTAATACAGCTTTGAAACTCGGGCGAGCCATGTAGGTATGTACCGCGCCCCAAATTAACACCAATAAAGAATTCCATACAATTGGCTGACTTGAGCCATAAGATCCGTCGTGTAAGAAACCCCAAGGCATAAAGCCTGCGAGAACGACTATTATCGCCACCAACCCTATGACTCCAATAAAGTAACTAACCACGCCGTACAGTAATACTATCAATCTAGACATATTCGCCTCCGAGGACTTTAAAATTATTTTTATCTAGCCAATCTACCTGACCAACGTCATATGTCAAATACAAATAAGGCGAAAGAATCACGGCTCTTCAATACTCAGTGCTTACTGCGGATACCAGTCGCCGGCAGCTAGCGACTGTCCGTCGGCCTTCAGTAAATGGCGCATCTTTTAAGATAGTTCCGTCTAATTGGTAACTCTAGCTTAAAAAGAATTGGCGTATATCTAACAAAACAAATAGTCTCATTTGCCAACAATAGTTAAACTCAAACCTATTGAATTACATTCTGAACTGAGATAAAGATGAGCGCACATGCAACCGCTTCAAAGCAATGGACAGAGTTAGAATTAAATTTACTGCCGATTGAAAACAATGTTCGGCTGCGAGGCTTGGAGGTAACCCGCCTAGACACATTTATCGACGCTGCGTTTGCCTTCGTGCTTACTCTGTTGGTTATTTCATTTGACCAACTACCTTCTAACTATGATGAAATGATGGTTGCGGTAAA
Source organism: uncultured Arenicella sp. (assembly GCA_963925935.1). Lineage (GTDB taxonomy): Bacteria > Pseudomonadota > Gammaproteobacteria > Arenicellales > Arenicellaceae > Arenicella. The sequence continues at coordinate 7,858 of CAWUWF010000112.1, forward strand.
ACGCATCCCAGGGTTTTCTGCAAGCTTCTCGGTATTGATGATATTTTGGTTAAGCCACCGAGGCTGGAGCCGCAAATACGGCCTGGAATCAGGGCGATCTATATTCCTAAGCCTGGCCATTATTTTTATGATACTGGTTTACATCTACCCGCTGCGTATTATCTTTGAAGCCATGTTTTGGTCTTTAAGTAACGGTTATTTCACCGCCGATTTTCGTATTGAAAGCATGTATGAGCTGCGGGGAATGATTCTTTTCTACTCCAGTGGCGCGTTCATGATGGCTGTGCTGTTTTGCGATTTATATCGCACTGCGCTTAACAGAAAATCTAGCTTAGCGCTCAACGCAGCGGAACAATTAGTTACCAAACGATTTATCCGGTCCTGGTTGGTAGGGCTTCTTTTTAGCATCCTTTCGCTGGTCCTGGCCTACTCGCTACCGGATGACTTAGTCTCCTTGGCGGGTTACGTCTACCTGTTTGTGTACCCAGCAGTATGGTGGGTATCGCGCCGCGCTAAAATCGAGACCGCTCAGCAACCGAAATCCTAGACTCGTGTAACGACGGGGCTGACCTTGCAGGGATCGTGCCTGTCCAGAATTTTTCTGTTCGAGTTTGTGTACTAGATCCTTCGCTACGCTCGAGGATGACGGGTTTTTGGTGTGAGGCGACAACGCGCACGGAAGTACCCAACTGGTGTGAGGGAGCGGCGAGCTGAAGTTCCGTCATTCTGAGCGAAGCCGAAGAATCTGATTTTCAGGAGTCTGGCCGGAGCGCAGTCATCCTCGAGCGTAGCGACGGGCTTGTGGTTTTGGGCCGCCTATCCATTTTGTCGAAAACCCTATCCATTAAACCTAGGCACTACTTTTCAATTTTTTTGCGTTTGAATAGCTTCAACCAAAACGCCAGCTCGAATCCAACACCGAGTACTAGAAAAAAACCAAAGCCTGGTTTAAAACCAATCAGGTAGCAGCCAATAGCTGCGCTAATAAGAAAAGCGAGTATTATCCATCTTGATTGTTCGTTCATACCGTACTCCTGTTTATAGAGGGCTTGAGGTGCACAAAAATAATAACAGATCCTTACGTTACTTAAGGTTAACTATGACTTTAAGTTAATCCGCTTGCTACGACGGCCTAATTTGCTAAACAAATCCCCTCATCAGTCAGGTATGATTCTGGCATCAAAAATTAAACAAACATAAGCAACTGGAGTTATCTGTAATGGCTATTGGAGTAATCGCAACAATCACTATTCAAGAAGGTAAAAATTCTGCGTTTGAAACTGAATTTTTAGCCTTAGCGGCACAAGTAAATGCTAATGAGGCGGGCTGCGTTTTCTATAGCTTGCAACGTAGTAAATCTAATCCATCGGTCTACAAGGTTCTTGAGCAGTACCAGACTGCTGCCGACGTCGAGGCGCATGGTAAGACTGAGTACTTTAAAGCAGCTAATAAAGTATTAGCCACAATGGTTGCTGCGGCTCCAGAGATTGAAGTGCTGGATACCGTTTAAGCTTTTTTAAGGCGGGTAAGGGAAACGGCTGCGCGATCACGCAATAGCACTATTACCTGATGCGTTCTGTTGTTGTAAATGAGCCGTACAATTTAACAGCCGCATGGTCCAAGGTTCAATTATGTCGACTTCACTTAAAGCCGTATTGGCGTAATTTGAAAGATCTTTTAGCGCGCTAGGGATATTGAATTGTCGTTGATACAAACTTCGACAAACCAAGCCATGCGTAACAACGAGCAACCGTCCCTGCGTTGTCGATGCTTCTTCTGATATTTGCTTCCAAGCTTGTGCGATACGCTGATTAAAGTCCTGCCAACTCTCGCCATTGGTGGGTATGTAATCTGCCTCTACATCAAATGGGTCTTGCACTAAATCGTCATACGATGTGCCACGTAGGTCACCGAAATTACGTTCGCGCAGCAATGGGTTGTATTCAACCTGTAAATTGGTAGCGCTTGCAACATGTTCAGCGGTTTGCTGGGTACGCAAATAATCGCTGGAGATAATTCGAGTTACACCTAAGGATTTAAGACGCTGGGCCAAACTCTGCGCTTGCTCATTACCGTTCACCGACAAGGGTATATCTGGGGTTTGAATAATACGCCGTGCGTTACTGTCGGTTTCGCCATGGCGAACTATTAGAATAGACATCGAGGAACTTAATATGTGGTTATATCTTTGCCTGTATAGCTAGACGTGCCCTCTTGCCATAATTTTCTAAGCATGTGCTTTTGAAAACCCAGGTGACTGACTGTCGGTGGCTCACTGCCTAGTTTAGCGACTATCTCCTTATGCAGCTCTGGTAACTTGAAGAACGGGATCATAGGATAAGTGTGGTGCGCAGTATGATATGGCATGTTCCAAAAGAGCCATTTCATAACTGGATTTGCTTTGATGGTTCTAGTATTTACCAAAATCTCTTTTTCGTGCGGCATACCGGCGTGTTCAACGATATTCTGCAACATGTGGAACCACTTCATCGACAACATTGGCAGTATCCAATAACTCAGCGCGGCAGACGAACCAAGAGCGATCGAAAGCAATAGGATCACTGCGTACAACACCAGCATGATACGAGCTTCTTTGTGCACCGTTTTGAACTGGGTGCTGGATAAGTGTGGCCAGCGCTCTGTTTGCCCAACAGCCAATCTAAACACCTCGGCGATGCGCCCAGGCCAATAGGATATTCCTGAAAAATAAAGCAAGTAACTAACAATATTAAATGGCTTGCCGCCCACAATCTCTGCATCTAGCAGTACATCTTGAGTATGACGGTGATGCTGGTAATGTTCGAACTTGTCTTGGTCTCGACCCATCAATAAAATAAAAGAAAATAGGCGACCGAAAAACTCATTTAGCTTCTCAGTTTTGAATACGGTTTTGTGACTGAGTTCGTGCACGCCTGCGTACAAACAATTGATTAAAATTCCCTGTATGCAAAACAAAGGTATCGCCCAAGCACTACCCCAATAATTTACCAGAGCGTAGCTACATAAGGCAATAGCGCCTAAGTGCGAGCCCGTTTGTATCCAGCCGCGCAAATTTGATCGCCCTTTGAGTGACTTTAAGGTTGCGGGTGATACATGAATTGAGCGGGCGAACGAAGCGTCCATAAGATGATCTCTACTAATGCTTGATAAAACGGGTATCACGATATTTTACGGGCAGTTAAACCTTATTTCAACGCGAGATCTGCTTCTCTTTATCTAGGTTGCGACACTTTGTTTGCAGATTTGCCAGTTCTCTCTACAATAGTCTGCAAGGCGGTTCTGCCAAGCAAAGAATTTGCTAAAAACAGGTCATTCACAATAACAACAATTAACTCAACAATGGTTCAATGCAACAATTAAAGGTATACCAATCGCTATGGGCAATGCAATTGCGAGGCCCCGACGGTGTCGAGCACGGCAATCATAAAGCCTTTACAATGATCGCAGATGCTGGCTTTGACGGCGTTTGCCTAGACCCCACCGCTGCTGAGATTGATGAGAATCGTGCGCTCAAACCGTTGCTAGACGAACACGGGCTTGAGCTAATGATTAACGCCTTTCCCAAGAGCGATGATGATTTACGTAAGCTACTTGAGTTCGCTTTAGAAATGAACGCTAAGCAGTTCAGTATTATCGGATCGGTTTACCCGATGACGGTCGAGGGTGCGATACCCATTGTTCGCAAATGGATTGAAATATCTGAACAAATTGGTATGCCAATATTGTTCGAGACACACCGAGATTGCATTACCAACGATATGTTTTTTACTCTGCAATTGCTCGATGCCATCCCGGAGATGCGGCTCTGTGCTGACTTATCACACTATGTGTTAAATCGCGAATTAGCACTGCCTTTAACCCGCGAATGGGCGGGTTTATTTGACCGGCTACTGGCGCGTTCTGATACTTTTCAGGGGCGAATTGCCAACCGTGAACAAATTCAGGTGGCGATTGATTTTGAGCAACATCAGGAATGGGTGGCGCTTTTTAAGAGCTGGTGGGCGCGCGGGTTTAACGATTGGCGCAGCCGCGCAGGTGACAACCAAGACTTAATATTTTTATGCGAGCTAGGGCCGCCGCCCTATGCAATCACCGACGGCAAACGAGCGGAGCTCTCGGATCGCTGGTTAGAAGCCCAACAGATTCGTCGATGGGTATTGGATATTTGGGCAGCCAGTAAACCTCAATCCATCTGGGGGGATTAATGCCAGAGCAGAACACAAAAAACTCAGCCCCCGCAGATGTTGCAGACCAACGCTCTGCTTTAGCGAAGTATGCCAAATTCATCATTCCGTCGTTGATTGGCATTGGCCTGTTTCTCACCCCAATCACGTATGACGGCAAGCAAAC
>CAWUWF010000113.1:0-11265 GCA_963925935.1 uncultured Arenicella sp.
CACGCTTCAAGCCCTGCAGAGCCCCTTGTACTTAATTGGAGGCCCCTAGGTAACTGAAGTTCGTTTCAAATAATGTTTTGAGCGAAAATAGCATCCCATACAACGGCGTAATAATAGGATATAACTGATGGAGACACTCGACAAAATTGATCTTCGGATTCTTAAAGTGCTACAAGCTCAAGCGCGCATTACTAATCAGGACCTGGCAGACGAAATTCACTTGTCGCCCAGTTCTTGTTTAATGCGGGTACGAAAGTTAGAGCAGTTAGGTGTGCTTGAGTCTTACCATGCCTCAATAGATTTAAAGAAGATCTGTCGAATTGTTAAATGCATCGTTACCATTTCAATGCACAATCAAACCAAGAAGGATTTTTCACAATTCCAAGAATACGTGAATAAAGTACCAGAGGTCTTGGAGTGCTATACCGTGAGTGGCGCGTTTGATTTTTTTCTCAAGGTGGCCGCGCCGAATATGGAACGCTATTTAGAAATCACAGATGAGTTGATTGAGTGTACTGACGCCGAGGTTAACTTGAGTACTCATGTTGTGATGGACGAGAATAAGTCGGTTAACGCCTATCCCCTAGATCAGCTTATCTAAAAAAGTACTGGCTGTTTTAGAGACAGTCCAGGCCAGCCGTAAGGCGCCGATTCAACTAGCCCGCGAACATGGCCCACTTTCGAATGGAGTATCGATGCTGAGCCCATCAGCAAGATCATTTTGTTGCTTGTTCAATAAGTGCCCAGACAGGCTTACAAACCGTTTTGCAGCCGCTTGGCAAGACCATGTGTCGAGCATGTATTGGTAGCCAGCACGGCCCATGATATTGATTTTCTGGCGACTCAAGTTGGCAATTTCATCTAACAGTTTTGCTAGATGATCATCCTCATAAATTAGCCCAGTTTTGCCATGCTCGATTAACCACGGCGCACTGCCGACAGCTCGGTTGACTACGGTTGCACAGCCGTTACTCATCGCCTCGTTAACAACTATTCCCCAGCCTTCACCTTGGTGACTGGTCATCAGGAAAAGGTCAGCTGTACGCATCAGAGCCTTTACTTGTGTGGGCGTTTGCCAGCCGATAGTTTTGACCTGATCAGACAGGCCGTATTCTGCTACGGCACGCTCCGTCTGCGCACGTAATTCGCCATCGCCGACCATCGTTAGATTAAAGCGCACCTTGCGCTGCTGGAGCCCGCGGGCGATCTCCAGAACTTGTTGAGGTTGTTTCACTGGGCTGAATCGAGCGCACCAGAGTAGCGTGAGGTCAGAACCACTAACATCATGATCATTCGCATCACTAGGTTCGATGAAATACCCGAACTTCCAACTGCGACCGCGAAACATACCAATTTTATTTAAGTCAGAAGCGGTGTAAGCGCCGGCGGCTAGTAGATGATAATTACGTCGATTAACCGACCAATAATTCCTAATTATTCGGTGGCTTCTAAACAAAACTTTTAAATACGAAAATTTTCGTTTGAAATAGCGTTCCTGATACGCGAAGGTCAATTTACCTGAATTAATCCGCTTTCGAACATGCGCAATAGGAAAGCGTCCCTGAATAACAACATCTGCGTTTGATATCCAGTGTTGGATCTCGGCCCTGGTGCGGTCGGACTCCCAAAACCTCAGAACGAAGGAGTCGGAATATGTATCGTCCCAACCCATCTCCGTACGGCTATTACTAGTAGGTTTATAGAAGACAATTCTGAAATTTTCAACGCCTAACAGCTCGACCAAACGCCGAGCCAGTTCCATCTGGTGGTAAGAGGGCATATTAGTTAAAAAAAGAACTTTCATCCGCAGGTGCTAATACCAAAATAAATGTTATATAGACGGTCGTTTCACCCAGCGTTGGCAAATTAACACCGGTGCAGCAGATGTTATCAGAACTTTGCTTTGGTGTTGCTAATTTAAGCATCGCTAACGGGCATAGCAATGAGGCGCATGTTGGCACTTTTGAGATACTAAAGCCGATAACGATCTAACCGCTGTGGCAGGGTCTGACTTGCGGCTAAAGCTAAACGCTTCGGCTTGCCATTGTGCGTGTATATTAGCTGCCCAATTTCAATTCCATTATTCCAATCATGTGACTCAGGGCTTAATGTTTTAGAATCATCGCAAAGCTCCTTTGTTGATTATTGTTTACAATAATCTTTAAAAACCAATTCAATTCAACTATTTTGACGACTTTCATTTGATTATTGTATACAATGTACAGCCTTGCATTAAGGCTGTCCGTCTCTCTTATATGCCAAACCACTCTCAATTATCCACTTAAGCCAATATGAATATTGCTAATCGCAAGCCTTTACCAGGCACTAATCTTGATTACTTTGACACCCGTGCAGCGGTTGACGAGATTAAACCAGGCGCCTACGACCGTTTGCCTTATACCTCGCGAATCTTGGCAGAAAACTTAGTGCGCCGATGCCCGCCAGAGTCATTAGCCGCATCCTTAAGTCAAATCATTGAACGTAAACGCGATCTAGATTTCCCTTGGTTTCCTGCGCGTGTCGTTTGTCATGATATTCTGGGCCAGACTGCGTTGGTTGACCTAGCCGGCTTGAGAGACGCGATTGCAGAGCGCGGCGGTGATCCATCGCAAGTTAATCCAGTGGTACCAACACAACTGATTGTCGATCATTCTTTAGCCGTCGAGCATGCGGGTTTCGACGAAGATGCTTTTGATAAAAATCGAGCGATTGAAGACAGGCGCAATGAAGACCGTTTTCATTTCATTAACTGGACAAAAAAAGCATTTAAGAATGTTGACGTTATTCAGCCAGGTAATGGCATCATGCATCAAATCAACCTGGAAAAAATGTCGCCGGTGGTTCATTCACTCGACGGCGTTGCTTTTCCTGACACGCTGGTGGGTACCGATAGCCATACACCACATGTCGATGCGCTTGGTGTGATGGCGATTGGGGTAGGTGGCTTAGAGGCAGAAAGCGTCATGCTAGGCCGGGCATCGTATGTTCGACTACCCGATATCGTCGGCGTTGAGTTAACTGGCAGAAGACAAGCGGGTATAACCGCTACGGATATCGTCTTAGCGTTAACTGAATTTTTACGTAATCAGAAAGTGGTTTCCACTTATCTTGAATTTTATGGTCAGGGTGCGAATGCTCTAACCTTAGGTGATCGTGCCACCATCTCGAATATGACTCCTGAGTTTGGTGCCACTGCGGCAATGTTCTACATTGATAGAAATACCATTGATTATCTAAAATTAACCGGTCGCGAAGATAGCCAAGTCGAGTTGGTTGAAAATTATGCAAAGCAAACAGGTTTGTGGGCAGATGACTTAGTTAGTGCCGAATACGAACGGGTGTTGACCTTCGATTTGTCTTCAGTGGTGCGTAATATTGCTGGCCCGTCTAATCCACATCGCAGAGTAGCGACCACTGATTTAGCGGCCGCTGGAATAAGTGGCGAAGTTGAAAATATAGAAGGCCAAATGCCTGATGGCGCGGTTATTATTGCCGCAATCACTAGCTGCACCAATACCTCTAATCCACGCAACATGATCGCGTCTGGTCTAATTGCGCGCAATGCCAATCAGCGTGGTTTACTGCGCAAGCCATGGGTTAAGAGCTCCTTAGCGCCCGGCTCCAAAACAGTACAATTGTATTTGGAAGAAGCAGGCTTATTATCTGAACTTGAAAAGATGGGCTTTGGTATTGTTGGCTTTGCCTGCACCACCTGCAATGGGATGAGTGGCGCGCTTGATCCGGTAATCCAGAAAGAGGTTGTCGACCGAGATCTTTATGCTACTGCTGTGCTTTCGGGTAACCGAAACTTTGATGGACGAATCCACCCCTATGCCAGAGAAGCCTTCCTAGCATCACCGCCATTGGTGGTTGCCTATGCAATTGCCGGCACCATTCGCTTTGACATTGAACAGGGCGTGCTGGGTATTGATAAGGAGGGCAATGAAGTTCGCTTGAAAGATATATGGCCAAGCGACGAAGAAATCGACGCGATTGTTGCGAAAAGCGTTAAACCTGATCAATACCGACAGGTCTATAACCCGATGTTTAGCGTCGAAGTGGACAATGGGCCAAAAATCAGCCCTTTGTACGACTGGCGCGAAACGAGTACTTATATCCGCCGCCCACCGTATTGGGAAGGAGCACTTGCGAATGAGCGTACTATGCATGGCATGCGACCGTTAGCCGTACTCGGAGACAACATTACCACTGATCACTTGTCGCCATCCAATGCGATTATGATGAATAGTGCTGCGGGTGAATATCTACATAAAATGGGCCTGCCGGAAGAAGACTTTAATTCTTATGCAACCCATCGAGGCGACCATCTAACCGCGCAACGCGCTACTTTTGCAAATCCTAAACTTCTTAATGAGATGGTGCAGGACAAGGGTGAGGTAGTGCAAGGGTCATTGGCCCGAGTAGAACCCGAAGGCAAGGTAATGCGCATGTGGGAGGCGATTGAAACCTATATGGATCGCAAGCAGCCGCTGATTATTGTGGCTGGAGCCGATTATGGCCAAGGTTCATCACGAGATTGGGCAGCCAAGGGAGTGCGCTTAGCGGGTGTAGAAGCCATTGCCGCAGAAGGGTTTGAGCGAATTCATCGCACCAACTTAATTGGCATGGGCGTGTTACCTCTCGAGTTTCAAGCAGGCACAACGCGCAAGACTTTAGACCTCGATGGTACCGAGACCTATGACGTGGTGGGTGTGCCAAGTGCCGGAGCAACGCTGATATTGAAAATTATAAGGGCCGATGGCGAAGAGCTAGAAGCACCAATGACCTGCCGCTTAGATACCGCCGAGGAAGTCACAATTTACGATGCTGGCGGTGTCTTACAAAGATTCGCACAAGATTTTCTTGAATCAACGGTCGCGACATAACTAGAATTAATGAATAAGCAAAGCAGTGATGAATAAATGAAATATTGTCCGCAAATAAAAGTGGCCGCAACGTATATGCGTGGCGGCACTAGCAAAGGTGTGTTTTTCAAGTTGGATGATCTACCAGAAACAGCCCAAGTACCTGGGACGGCGCGCGACGCGTTATTGCTAAGAGTCATAGGCAGTCCTGACCCGTATAGTAAGCAGATCGACGGCATGGGTGGTGCAACTTCAAGCACTAGTAAAACCGTGATCCTATCCAAGAGCCAACAGCCTGATCACGATGTTGACTATCTGTTTGGCCAGGTTTCAATCGATAAAGCCTTTGTCGACTGGAGTGGTAACTGTGGCAACTTGTCTTCAGCGGTAGGCCCCTATGCGATCAGCAATGGCCTAGTTGATCCTGCGCGATTACCGATTAACGGTTTAGCGACGGTGCGTATCTGGCAGGACAATATTAAAAAAACAATTGTTGCCAAAGTGCCAATGATTGATGGCAAGGTACAAGAAACAGGTTATTTTGAACTTGATGGCGTCACTTTTCCTGCAGCCGAGATTAAACTGGAATTCATGGACCCCGCTGCGGGTGATTCGGCGATGTTCCCCACCGGCAACTTGGTAGATGATCTTGAGGTTCCAGGAGTCGGTACGTTTAAGGCAACCATGATTAATGCCGGCATCCCCACCATATTCTTAAATGCGCAGGCCTTGTCCTACACCGGAACTGAGCTAAAAGAAGACATTGATAATGATGCGCAAGCACTTGCCAAGTTTGAAACAATTCGTGCCTATGGCGCAATTAAGATGGGCTTGATCAGCAATATTGAAGAAGCGGTTACGCGTCAACATACACCGAAAATCGCCTTTGTTGGCAAACCCCAAGACTATCCTTCATCGAGCGGTAAATTGGTGCGAGCAGATGACGTTGATCTGCTAGTAAGAGCCTTATCCATGGGCTTGCTGCATCACGCGATGATGGGCACAGCGGCAGTCGCAATTGGAACCGCAGCCGCGATTCCCGGCACTTTGGTTAATTTAGCCGCTGGTGGCGGCGAACTTAGCTCAGTCTGCTTTGGCCATCCGTCGGGCACCCTACGAGTAGGCGCACAAGCAGCGCTAGTCGATGGCCAATGGACCGCAGTCAAAGCCACAATGAGCCGCAGCGCACGCGTCATGATGGAAGGTTTTGTAAGGGTGCCAGTCGAACATATTTAAATCGTTAGTAACTAGCAATCGCGATTTTATAGACTGAAGGAAACGCTGATTTTTTCAAACTATTTGCGTGCTTTTAGCCGCGCCTGCCATTAGCAAATCACCCTCCACTAAGATTTTATTTAGCTCTGTGCTTTGTTGAGCCTTTTAATCATTGTTTATTTTACTAGTTCAGAAATCGTTAAATCGATCAAATTGGTGTTACTCGTTTGGGTCTCAAATAATACCGACTGAAAGTCACCTGGCTGTGCAATAGGGTTGCCCGCTTTGGCCACTCGAGCACTGACTAGCACCCTATCAAAACGCGATAGTTTAAATTGATCCATCATTGCATCGCTGTCGCTTAGAGTAATATTTGCGGGTAAATCGCCAACCCTAAGTCTCTTAACGGCAAGTGGGGCAGGTGGGCCTTGCTTAGCTCTAGCAAATACAAAAACAACATCACTATCATTAACCTGGCTAACTAGCGCGTCGTCAATACTAACTTGCACGCTTAAACTTGGTCCTGCAGCGCTTGTTGGCGTTGCGCTCTGGCTATCATTATTATCGCTATCTTCTGCGGTGTTAGCTTTTGCAGTGCCGGCAGCGGGGTCGCTAAAGTCAAAAGACTGATCGATAATAGACTGTAGCTCTTGTTGCTGCGCAGGGGCTCCAGCGAGCAGCGGAAGCAATTTATTCCAATACTGCCTAGCCAAGTCACCATTGCTTGTCTGTGCCGCTGACAGGCCTGCCAGCCACAAAGCTTGAGGATGGTTCTCTTGTAGTGCCAGGGCTTTTGCAACGTAGATACTAGGCTGTCCAGCCAAAATACCGTTCGCCAATAAGGCGCTGGAATCGGCCAGGGCGGCGTAGACGTCGGGGTTATCTCCACCAAGCTTAAGTAGCTTAGTGTTAGCCTCAATAGCATCGCGATATCTACCTAGCGCATAGTAGCTGCGAGCAAGCATAGTCAAACCCTGAATATTACTTGGGTTTTCTTGTAGTTTTGCTTCTAAGGCACTTAACATCGACTCAATATCTGCTACTTGAGGTGTATTCTCGGCCTGGGCTGCGACGGTATTTGACTGAGCTGGCTGAACTGATAAACCAGCGGGAGTGCCGGTAATTTTATATAAGGCGAAACTAGCTAGCGGGACTACAACGCAAAGTAGGCCAATGAGCAAACCATTGCGTCTGTCTATTGAGGGTTCAGATGGCTTTTGAGCCTCTTCTGCGAGGTCTATATCCAACGCCAGAGTAGATTCAATCTCTGATTTGAGCGCTTCGTAATCGGTTTCTGAAATGCTGGCGTTGCTAAGTTGTTGTTTAAGTTCTTGTAGTCGCTCTTTGGCAAAATGAATGTTCTGTGCTTGACGCTCGTAAGAGAATGAATTTCGCGTTTTCAATAATGGTCGAACCAGCAAAGCCAGAGTCAGCAAGGTAATTAGAATGGCGATTAAAATAAAGCTAAGCATAAAATTTCTCGTAAAGAGCTAGACGTACATCGATAACAATCGAGTGACGATTATATTTTTAAGGTTTAATTAAGTGACTAACAGAATCCTACGATTGCGCAGCGTGTCAGTCATGTCCCTTTTGATAGGGATCAGTTCGGTCAGAATTTAATTGGGGAGCATTCTTCATTAGATCGCGTACTTTTTCCCTCTGAGCCTTATCTTGTTTAGATAATGGATTTGCAAGCTCATCGGTTTGACGGCGTTTAATTCGAATAATCAGAAAACATGCTGCAAAAAACAATAATACAAATGGCCCAACCCAAAGTAATGCTGTGCCGCTATTAAACGGCGGGCGATAGAGTACGAAATCGCCATAGCGCTCTTGCATGTAACTTAGAATCTCTTCATCGCTGGCGCCCGATTTAATCATTTGCGCAGCCTTGCCACGTAGATCCTTAGCCAGTTCAGCATCTGAGTCGGCTAAGTTTTGATTCTGACAGACCAGGCATCGAAGTTCAGCGATGATGTCCTGATAGCGGTCCTTGGTTTCAGGGTTGTCAAACTCAACAGCTTCAATGGCAGCGAAAACTGGCAATGATAGTACCAGTGTCAAGATTACTGAGACAAATGTGGTGGTTAATATCCTCATAGCGTTCGACAGTAGAGATTTGTGTGTTAAGTACATTTATTGATCGTAACTTAGAAAATTACTCTTTAGTAAACAGGGGTAAAATTTTCTGTTGAACCGCTTGCGCAGTTATCGGGCCGGTATGTTTGTAAATGACAATGCCGTTTTCATCTATTACGAATGTTTCCGGTACGCCGTAGACACCCCAATCAATGCCGGCATTACCGGCTATGTCCATGGGGATTTTTACATAGGGATCACCGCGCTCAGCCAACCAGCGTTGAGCCTTGTCTGGATCATCTTTATAATTTAGTCCAACCATTGGAATGTCTGTTTGATTCGCTAATTGCATCAACAGCGGGTGTTCGACACGGCAGCCTACACACCATGACGCCCAAGTATTGAGAATCCAACGCTTGCCAAGAAAATCTTCCGGCGAAAAGTTGCTTCCGCGTTCCCGCAATAATTCCAGGTCAAAGGTCGGTGCGGGCTTATTGATTCGGGTCGAAGGTAAATCTCTTGGATCCAAGGTTAGGCCGACACCCAGAAATATGGCCATCGTGATGAACGCAATTAAAGGAATAATGTACGTCAAATTTTTTTTATTTGATTGAGCCACAATACTCACCGGCTAAGTTGCAGCCAATTGATGCGTTGCTATTGGCTTGATGGGTTTTCTATAACGACGGTCGGTAATAGCGATCAATCCGGCTAGAGCCATAAAAAAGCCGCCTAACCAAATACAGGCTACAAAGGATTTCAGGTAAAGCCGGACACTCCATGCACCTTTACCTAGATCTTCGCCGAGAGATACATACAGATCTCGCATTAGATTGGTATTTATTGCCGCCTCAGTCATTGGATTACTGGAACTGTAAAAACGCTTTTGCGGCTTTAGTTCGAATAAACTATTGCCATCACGTGAGACTTTAAAACGGCCTTCATTGGCACGATAATTTTGTTCAGTTATCCGTGTGACGCCTGAGAAACTAAATTCATAGTTGCCTAGCTGATAAACCTCACCAGGTGCCATGCGAATATCTTTTTCAATGCTGTAGGTGTTTACATTAGTAACACCGATCACAAAAATAGCGATACCAAAGTGGGCAACTGTCATACCCCAAATAGAGGCAGGCGTTTTTCTTAAGCCAGCAAACCAGTTAGTGTAATTCTTCAGACGATCTATGATGCTATAAACAGCCCACAACATTACCCAGATTCCCAGAGCGAGACCCGCAAAACCGCCCCATGCGAATTTTTCGATTGTTAATAAGTGAGTAAATAGGGCGCTTAACACTAGACTACTAATTAATATGACTATTGATGCTGGGGCAAAGCGACTGAGTTCATCACGCTTCCAGCGACTCATTGAACCTATTCCCACCAACACGGCCAACGGAATCATCAGCGGTACGAACATACTATTAAAGTAGGGTGGTCCAACAGAGATCTTGTTGCCACTTAAGGCATCCACGATGAGGGGGTAGAGCGTACCCAGCAATACCATTGCGGCACTAATCACCAAAAAGATATTGTTCACCATGAGGCTGGTTTCTTTAGAGAACCAACTATAGCGAACATCACTGACAAGTTTCGGCGCACGGATTGCATACAGGACCAATGAACCGCCAACTACGATCAATAAAAAGATCAAGATGAACAAACCACGGGCTGGATCGCTTGCGAACGAATGAACGGACGTTATCACGCCCGATCGAACTAAAAATGTACCTAATAAACTTAATGAGAAGGCTATTATTGCAAGTAACACGGTCCACGCTTTAAAGGCCCCTCGTTTCTCTGTGACCGCGAGCGAATGGATCAAAGCAGTGCCAATTAACCAAGGCATGAATGATGCATTTTCAACAGGATCCCAGAACCACCAACCGCCCCAGCCAAGTTCATAATAGGCCCACCAACTACCTAGAGTGATACCGATGGTGAGAAACATCCAAGCAACGATGGTCCAGGGTCTAGACCAACGAGCCCAAGCGGTGTCGAGTTTACCGCTTAACATCGCGGCGATCGCAAAGCTGAACACAACACTAAAACCTACGTACCCCATATAGAGCATTGGCGGATGAATGGCCAGCCCTGGGTCTTGTAGTAAGGGGTTGAGCTCGCGACCATCGAGTGGCACGTTCAGCAGACGTGCAAAGGGGTTGGACGTAAAAATAGTGAAACTTAAAAAGCCAACATTCACCATTGCCAGCACTGACAATACCCGTGCAACCATATCGCGAGGGATACCACGACTAAAGCGAGCAACAAGCGCGGTCCAAGTTGCTAGAATTAATACCCAGAGTAATAGAGACCCTTCGTGGGCGCCCCACACTCCTGAAATCCTATACAGTAGTGGCTGAGCGTTATTGGAGGTATTGGCAACATAGGCAATGGAATAGTCATGAGTAATGAATGCATAGGTCAATAAACCATAAGCACCTGCAATTAAACACCATTGGGTATAAGCGGCAGCTCTTGAGTACGCCATCCAGCTCTGCTTGTTTTTAGCTGCGCCAAGCATTGGTATGATCGCCTGTGAGACGGCCACGCAGAGCGCTAAAACTAAACAATAATTTGCTATTTCACCAGTCATATTAGTAACTTACGCTTCCTTCGACGTTATCGCATTTATTAGCTTGAGCTAACATTACGGCACCTGCCGCCTCGTTAGGTACATAATTTTCATCGTGTTTAGCGAGCACTTGGGCAGCAACTAAAAGACGCTCAGGATTGATGACACCAGTGGCGACAATAGCCTGACCTTCGCGAAAAAGGTCGGGCAGAATTCCTTTGTACTGAATCACCACATCGTTTTCGCAATCGGTGACCACAAAGCGTTTCGTTACGCCGTCTTCTTGGGTTTTAAGGCTACCTTTTTTCACCAGGCCTGCTACTCGGTAGCGTTGCTGGGCTTGATATTCGCCTGAATTGATTTGTGCCGGCGTAAGAAAAAATTCGATATTTGCGCGCATTGCATTAAGTGCGAAAAATGTCGCGATGCCAACCCCCACTAATATTATGGTGACGATGGTGAAGCGTTTTTTTTGGGTAGGGCTCATAGTAAGTCAGTAGTCGTAAGCAAGTATAAATAGGTGGAAGG
>CAWUWF010000114.1:0-5712 GCA_963925935.1 uncultured Arenicella sp.
CATCGCTACCCACCCGCATTACAGCCTGGCGCAAATGCGGCGTTAAATGCCTTCATTGGTGCTCCAGCTGATATCGTGCCGGGGGATTTAATTTTTGTAACATCCACTATCACCGATACAGAAGAATTTGCCGTATTTGGAGAGCTTAGTTATGCCTTCAACGATGCCTGGTCTGTCACGGCTGGTGGTCGGTATTATGACACTAGCGTTGCGGCTGTGAATACTGCGGATGGTTTTGCCAACGGTGGCCCGACATCATTTGACGAAAAACAAAGTGAAGATGGTTTTAATCCTAAGGTTTCGGTTCAGTATGAAGCAAATGAAAATCTGAATATCTATAGCAGTGCGGCAAAAGGTTTTCGAATTGGTGGTGTAAACGGCAACGTTCCAGCATCATTATGCGGCGCTGAATTGGCAGTTCTTGGAGTGGACCCTTCGAATGCGACGACCTATGATTCAGATGAGTTATGGAGTTATGAATTGGGTTTCAAAAGTACCTTAGCGGATAATAGAGTCACCTTGAACGCAGCAGCGTTCTTTATTGATTGGACGGATGTTCAGCAACTCAATCGACTGGCCTGCGGTTTCCAATTTACAGATAATGCCGGTGAAGCTGAAAGCAAGGGTTTTGAAGTTGAAATCAATGCAGCGCCAACGGATAACCTCACTATTACCGCAGGCGCCGGTTATACCAAAGCGGAAATCACCGATGCTGGTGGTGTTGCCGGTGTTACCGTCGGTGACAAGATCCAAGGCGTTCCTGATTGGACTGTTACGAGCAGTGTCCAGTACGACTTTGAATTAAATAGTAACTGGGGCGGTGTTTTGCGTGCCGACGCGAATTACTATGGCGAAAGCTTTAGCTCGAATAATGAAGCTTCTGCTGCAACCCAACGTTTGCGCGATTCCTGGTCAACGGCAAATATCCGCTTGAGTGCGGTTAATGAGAAAGTCGAAGTAACATTATTCGTCGATAACGTAACAGATGAACGCGCTAACCTGGCCGACAGTCGCTCTATTGCAGCTGAAACACCAGGCCGACAACGTTTGGTTACCAATCGTCCTCGTACCATTGGTATCGAAGCGCGTATGCGATTCTAATAAGCCCTTAGAAGTTTGAAAAAAGCCGTATGAATATTAATTCGTACGGCTTTTTTTTAATTAGTCGAGATTATTCCATGAATGCAAAAAAGCAATTCCTCCTATTCTTAGTTCCGTTGATGCTGACGGCCTGCCAAAATTCCAATTCTGTAAACGATAGCTCTGTAAACAAAAGCTCGTTACTGCGCGACAGTGAGTTACGCTCGATGACAGCTTATGAAATATTACCTAAGTTGAAGTCAGGGGAAGTTTCGGTATCTGATTACATGGACGTTTTGCTTGCCCAAACTTTGAAATATGATGATGCGTTAAAGGCCTTCATTACCATTGACCCACAGGCGGTGCGTGAGCAGGCTAAGGCAGCAGACGAAAAACGTAAAAGCGGTGTTGCTCTTGGGCCCTTATTTGGTATTCCCGTATCTCTTAAAGATCTGATTTCTACCAAGGACCTAGCGACGAGCTTTGGTACTAAGAAATTTTCCGGATTCAGGCCTAACAAAAATGCGCCCTTGGTGGATCATTTGTTGGCAGCCGATGCCATCCTGTTTGGAAAAAATAATGCGCAAGAGTGGGCGTATGGGTCAAACGGTTATAATGCTCACTATGGGCAACAACTAAATCCCTACGATCTATCACGCATAGCGGGTGGCTCGAGTGGAGGAGGCGTGGCCGCAGTTGCTTCTCGAATGCTGCCAATCGCGATTGGCTCTGACACAGCGGCATCGATCAGGGTGCCTGCAGCTTACACTGGCCTATATGGCCTGCGGCCCACTACCGGTCGCTATGACAATAGCGGTGTCGCACCATTGGCTCCGACTTTGGATACGGTTGGTCCGATGACACGTTCGGTAGAGGATTTGGCCATTATCGATTCAGTCTTGTCAGAAGATTTTTCTGATTTACCAATGATAGACCTATCGGGCTTGCGCTTAGGAATTCCTAAAGCGTTTTTTCACGCTGGCGTTAGCACTGAGATGTTAGCGGCTTTTGAGTCACTTCTGCGAAAACTACGCAAGGCTGGGGTTGTGCTAGTGGAGCATGACCTAGCCAAGGCCCAAGAATTGAATGATGCCGGACTTTACCCGATTTTGTTTTATGAGTCATACCCATCCATTGCTGAGTTTCTAGAAACCTGGGGTGATGGTACTAGCGTTGCAGAGCTGTATGCTGAACTGGGGCCGGACATAAAGGCAATGTGGGGTCAATTGGTTATGCCTGGAGCCCCGGATGCAATTTCTGCAGAGGTCTATGATGCGGCTATAAATCAAGCGCGCCCCGCGATGCAGGAGAGCTACCGTAGTTACTTCGAAAAACATAATGTCTCGGCGTTGTTATTTCCGGCTACTGCGAGTGAGGCCCCGTTGGCAATGCCTGATAACCCACAACAAACCATAATTGATGGAGAGACGGTGTCTATCTTCATTAACGACCACAATTCGAGTCCTGGTGCGCTGGCTGGACAACCAGGAATAGTAATGCCCCTGGCATTAAATGCACAGGGTCTGCCATTAGCTATTTCGCTGGACGGAAAATCTGGTCAAGATCGAGAATTAATGGCGGTAGCTAAAGCCATTGACCAGCTTATCGACCCCTTACCCGCACCCGCTATCGCACAATAGTAGCTAAATATTCAGCAAGTAGACCTTCGAAGTATCAATCAGTCTATAATCTGAATTGATGATGTTACAGTGACTAAAATATGACTAAACTAAAACTCTACCCGCAATGACTTAAGGACATACCAATGAAACTTAAACCAAATCGACATTTGTTTTTGGCCGCGTGCTTTATGGCATTGTTAGTTGGGTGTTCGGATTCCTCTCAACCGGTAAGCAGCGATGATAGAGATGATGCTGAACAAGCCGGTCCTGATGTTGCGCAAGCAGGCACTTCACAGGCGGCATCGCAAAACACAACAACCTTAGGCGATGGCCCCGCAATTACCGGTGCTGACGCACTCCACCCCGACGATAAACCAGTAATTATCGCCGATGGTGAATTGCCGCCCTTGCCGATCGAAGAGACCGGTCGCGTAGCCACCCTGCCGATGAGTTATCCTGAGTCGTGGGTTATGGTTGATGAAGCCAGTTTTTTCAGTATGTTTGGCGGCAAAGTCATCGTGCTTGATGTGGCCGAGACCAAGCATTCAAAACGTATTAAAGGGCTGGTACATAAAAATTTATTAGGTAATTTTACTCAATCAAAAACTCGTGGGGAATTTTATATCCTTGAAACATTTCATGCGCGTGGTGGAAGAGGCCCGCGCGAGGATGTGCTGGCAATCTATGACAAGCAAACCTTGTCGATTAAGAAAGAGCTAGTATGGCCAAAACCAAACCGCATGCAAGCGCTCCCCGAACGATACGCAATGGCATTATCGAGCGATGAGAAATTGCTCTATGCGGCAAATTTTGACCCTGCTGCTTCGTTCAATGTCGTTGACTTGGACTCCCAAAAGATTGTTGCAGAAATAGGTACCCCCGGTTGCGTGTTGACCTATCCGTTAGGTAAGCGCAGTGTCGCATCACTTTGTAGTAATGGCGCCATGATGACAAGCAACCTGAAAGTTGACGGTACATTAGACAAGCAAAGTCGTAGCGAGCCGTTTTTTGACACCGATGATACGCCCATTTTCGAACACGCTGTGTTTGTCGATGGAATCGCTCATTTCCCAAGCTTTAAAGGGTTGCTACACAGCTTTGATATGACTGGCGAAGAGGCTAAGTATCTGGGCAGTTGGGATATGCTGTCTGAACAAGATAAAAAAGGTAAGTGGCGACCCAGCGGTTTAGGGCTAAATGATTTTGATGATGCTGGTTTGATGTACACAATATTTCAGCCGGATGGTCACGAGGGAACACACACCCAAGGTGGCACTCAGGTTTGGGTGTTTGACCTTAAAACCAAACAGCGCGTGCGCGTAATTGAGACTCCAAATTGGGCTATTTCTATTGCGGTTACTAGGGGTGCAAAACCTTTGTTGGTAGTGACCAATGGTGAGTTAAATTTAGATGTCTTCAACGCGCAGGATGGTAGTTTGATTCAAACGGTTTCCGACTTTGGGAATGTGACCCCTTTGTTGGTGCATAAGAGCTACTGATGGAAGTTTTATCCACCGAATTAAGCGTAGTGTCTGTTTTTACAGGCGCTATTAAGCTGCTTATAATGGGCATTCTGTTACAAGCTGGTTTGAGTAAGCTGTCTGGCGAAAACCAGAGTTATTACGCCAAAACCATACAGACTTATGGTGTTGGACCCCAAGCAGTGGCGTTGTTGTTACCCAGACTGATTGGAGCGGTTGAACTAATTATTTGTGCTTTGATTCTGG
Source organism: uncultured Arenicella sp. (assembly GCA_963925935.1). GTDB lineage: Bacteria > Pseudomonadota > Gammaproteobacteria > Arenicellales > Arenicellaceae > Arenicella. The sequence continues at coordinate 4,430 of CAWUWF010000114.1, forward strand.
TGCCGATAAGCGCCAAGCTTGGGGTGTTGCTGGCGGGAGGCCTGTTTGGCATCTATTTTTTTGCATTTGTAAAACAGATATTACAAGGCAAAGCCGATATGAACTGTGGCTGTGGTGGCCCCGGCGCCGATTTAAAAATTAGCCCTATGTTGTTGCTGCGAAATGCCGCACTTATTGGATTTTGCTGGTTCGCTATCAGCACCCAAACCGTTTCGCTAGGCATTGCTTGGGTTTTAGTTATACCTTTAGCCGCTGCACTTGGTTTGGTGTACCTAAGCAGTGATCAACTTATAGCAAATCAACAAAAAATACAGACATTGGGTAACTCATGAGTCTACTACTGATTTCAAATATTGTTTTATGGATACTAATTCTGGTTATGGGGGTGGTTATTTTTGCCTTGACCCGTCAAATAGGGGTGTTATTTGAACGTGTAGCTCCTGCCGGCGCATTAGCCATGAACCAGAACCTCGAGGTGGGTCAAGTTGCCCCCAATCTCTCTTTACCCACCATCAATGGTGGTCTGATTGAGGTGGGTAAAGCAATCGAGAAAGGGAAATCACAACTGCTGTTCTTTGCTTCGCCGGATTGTCCAGTTTGCAAAAGCCTATTGCCGGCCTTGAAATCAGCGGCCAAAACAGAGTCTGATTGGTTAGAACTTATTGTCGCTAGTGATGGCAACAGCCAAGACCACAAAGGTTTTATTGAGAAGCAGGGCTTACAGGCCTTTCCTTATATTGTTTCAGAGGTGCTTGGTAAAACATATGGTGTTGCCAAGCTACCCTATGCGGTATTGATTGATGAGGAAGGCCGTATCGCCTCCTTAGGCATAGTGAATTCGCGCGAACACCTAGAAAGTTTATTTGAAGCAAAAGAACGCAAAGTGGCATCCATTCAAGATTATATGAACGACCCTGCAAATAGGTTGACATCCGGTGCGTCAGAACCGGGTATAAAAGAGGTAACATTAAAATGAAATTATTTGATCGTTTTTTCGAAAATTCAGCGCGCAAAATTGCGCAAACGTCCTCGCGCAGGGGAATGTTAAAGGCAATCGGCGGAGGTCTAGTGGGCGGCGGGTTAATTCCCTTGCTGCCAGTTGCGCGAGCGGCAGATGGTGCTCCTAAGCATCCGCAAGATGCAGGTGATCCAAGTAGTTGCGATTACTGGCGTTATTGTGCCGTTGATGGTTTTTTATGCGAGTGTTGCGGCGGAAGCTACAATACTTGCCCACCTGGCACACAAATGTCCCCAAGCACTTGGATAGGCACATGTTTAAATCC
>CAWUWF010000115.1:0-8816 GCA_963925935.1 uncultured Arenicella sp.
ACCAATATGGTGGTAGTGTCGAAAACCGTATACGCTTTGTCGTTGAGACATTAGCGGCGATGTGTAGTGTTGCTGGGGCCGATAAAGTGGGTATTAGAATTTGTCCAGGTAACCCATTCAATGATTTGTCGGATGCTAATCCAGAAGAAACTTTTCGAACTTTACTTAAAGCCATCGACTCAATGGGCTTAGCCTATCTGCATGTTATTCGAATGCCGAAGAAAGTGACGGGTGTGGATAATTTGGAGCTTGCCAAAGCAAACTTCAGTGGGCCATTAATCTTTAACGATAGTTATACCTTAGAAAAAGCCAGCCAGGTATTGGATAGTGGCGACGCGGATGCAATTTCATTTGGGCGCTATTTCGTTGCTAATCCAGACTTGGTTGAAAAATTCAGATCAGGTGAGATACTCGCTGAGTTCGACCACAAAACTTTGTACACGGCAGGTTCGAAAGGTTATACCGATTATTAAATTATTTTAGCTATTTAGTGGCGGTGTATTATGTACGTTACCCACTTAATTTTCGCCGAAATGTCGGACCACACGTCGAAGCTTCCGCTCCCTGCTCACGCTCCTTACCTACTTCCATGTAGGGAGCTTTGTGCTGCGCAGGAGAAGTGAAACCCTTGGGATTTTACGGCCAGTGCAACTTTCTCGGACAACACCAATTTATCTAGTGCCCCGCAATACCAATTTGCTGGCCTTGTTTGACTGACAAGGCATTGAATTTTCCTTTTTCAAAAATAAGTAATACGGTTGAACCCCCATAAGCAAAATGGCCAACTGCTTCGCCCTTGTTAATCTTTACCGGTTGGTCGGTATTTATTGCTTTGAATTTGTCCCTGAAAACAACGGAGCCAACCGTTTGTAAACCTACCGGAACCATTGCCACCTTACCCATACTCTCGGTTTGGATAATCAAATAACCGTGTTTAAAATCCTCAAACACGCTGAAGTCCTTGTTGTACCCAGGGTTACCCTCGTTGACCATGTCGATGAGATCCTCAAGGCCAAATAATCTATTGCCAACATTGTCGCGTGATTCAAGTACGGTACCGGCTACAGGCGAGTGATAGTGATGATAGTTTTCCGGCATCAAAAAACAGGCATAGGCGCGCCCGCCAATAAAGTCTTGTGCCAACCCTGACCCGCCTAAAAGCCGGGATATATTGAGCGTCGTATTGCCTTTCAGCTTAATATCACTCGTCGCAGTAATATCGTTGTTTATCAAATTGATAATGCAATCTGCAGGAGCAACCACAACCGAATCTTGATCCAATCCAGCAACCGGTCTTCTGCCGGGCTTAAGCTGACGCACAAAGTAATCATTGAATGACTTGTATCCGCCTTGCGGGACAACAAACTCGTCGTTGTTAATTGAGCTATCTTGTAACCATTTGTCAACGCCCGCTAGCGAAGCTTGGCTATCCAGATACTTTCCACGCTGCGCCACAAAATCAAGCGCCCAAGCTCTTCCCGGCTGTTGGTTGATGAAGTCCTGCCCATGGCTGTTTTTGTAATACAGCAGCGAAAACTCGATTATTCTGTCCAATCCATTGTGCTTTTCTGGCATGAAATAAAACCACTCATTAAGAAAATCATAAAGATCCTGTTTGGACTTCCCTTGCCAAGGATTTGGCTGGCCTTGTGGCAGGGGCGCAACCTGTTCGAGTGCCAGCATCAGATTATCTCTGAACTTATCGTCACTATCGAGCAGCGCCTTTAAGCGGATTACCGGCGGTGAGTCTTGTACATTCTGACTCGCACCGTTATCAGCCGATAGCGGTTTACTCATCGATAGTGTCAGGAAAATAAGTAATAACGGCAATAATTTAGTCATGGTGTATTTTCTCGTAGGCTACTAATAGTTTTGGTCGATTTTTGATCCGAGCAGGGTTTAGACTGCCACGGCTAACAAAGTCAGTGAAGCAGAGGCACTCTATGCAATTGATTTTCGCTGGCGGGCTAGCGAGACGCTGCGGCCTGTGCTTCAGCAATTATATAAGCCTGTATTGCGGTTACTTCCTGCTCGCTTAGATCGTCTGAAAAACTGGACATGCCAAGCGGTTCAAGCAATCCCCCCCGCACTATTTGCTGAAATAGTTTGTGCTTTTCGGGGCTCATTCTACGTAAATCAGGCAGCATCGGCGTACTGCCATGCAGGCCATGGCAACCGCCACATTGAATTACATACAATGGTTTGCCTTGGGCAATTAATTCAGGGCTGTTTGGGTATTCAGCCGGCGCAAAAAAAGCGGCTGGTTCACTCGCTTTGGCCGGCAACGCAACTCTGCCACCGCCAAGCTTGAAAACTATAATTCGGCCGCTATTACTGTGTTCGAATAATGCTTCGTCACCGCCTAGAGTGTTGAATGCGGGGCCACCCCAGCCTGCCATTAAAGCGATGTATTGTTCTCCGTCTACGCTGTAGCTTATCGGTGGCGCGACAATGCCAGTACCGGTGTTGAGATCGGCTAGTATCTCGCCGTTGCGGTCATCCAGAGCGTACAAGTGTCCCGTCGCGGTGCCGTGAAACACTAAGCCTCCAGCGGTGGCCAAAGCTCCGCCATTCCAGATGTTCGTCATTTTCATCTGCCAGACGAGTTCTTGTTTTACTGGGTTCCAGGCCTTTAGGTAACCGCCGGTTTCGGGTAACTCCTGTCCTTCTGAGAGAGCCTCAATGTTATCGACACCCAAATCAAACCATGTGTCACCAGCTTGGCTATGCACCCAGCCAACATCGCGTGCCGGTATATAAACCAGTCCGGTATTTGGGCTATAGGCCATGGGCTGCCAGTTGTGGCCGCCTGCAGCGGAGGGGAAAACATAGCGAGGTGTTTGGCTGTAATCGCCAAGGCCGGTCAATTGCGGTCGGCCACTTTTCAAGTCGATATGGCTAGCCCAGTTGGCGAACACGTACTTTTCGGCCGAGATCAGTGCTCCACTGGCACGATCTAAAACATAGAAAAAACCATTCTTTGGTGCCTGCATCAAAACCTTGCGCGGTTCTCCGTCAATTTCCAGATCCGCCAATATCATGTGTTGTGTGGCGGTATAGTCCCATGCATCTCCAGGCGTGGTCTGGTAGTGCCAAACTAGCTTGCCGTCCTCAGGCCTTAGAGCCAGAATTGATGCCAAGTATAGATTGTCACCGCCGGACGGGCTGCGGGCGTATTGCGACCATGGCGAACCATTGCCGGTGCCGACGTAGAGAAGATTGAGATCGGGATCATAGGCCATCGAGTCCCATGCGGTGCCGCCAGCGCCTTTCCAGTTGCTGTCTTCGTCCCAAGTTGAAACAGCCGCGGCCAGCTCTTCATGCTCAAACGGCCCCTTTGCGCTGCCGGGCACGGTGAAAAATCGCCATGCCAGCTCACCGCTATTCGCATCGTAGGCGTTGATATAACCCCGCACATCGAATTCGGCACCGCCATTACCGATAATCACTTTGCCTTTAACAACCCGTGGAGCGCCCGTTATCGAATAATAAGCATCTCGGTCGACCAGGGTGTCAACCCGCCAAATTATCTCGCCGGTTTTGGCATCCAGCGAAATCAAATATCCATCCAGTGTGCCTAGGTATACCTTTCCCTGCCACACGGCGACACCTCGGTTAACCACGTCGCAGCATAGTTTTTTACCCCAAGCACGTTCTACCTCGGGGTCGAATTTCCACAATAGCTTACCGGTTTTGGCGTCCAGCGCCTTAACCCTCGACCAAGTGCTGGTGGTATACATCACGCCGTCGACAACGATAGGTGTTGCTTCTAGGCCACGGCTTGACTCAAGCCCAAATTCCCAGGCTAATCCGAGCTGAGCAACATTATCGCGGTTGATCTGGTCCAGCGGTGAAAATCGCTGTTCGCTATAGGTGCGGCCATGAGCCAGCCAGTTGCCGGGTTCTTGGTCAGCATCAATGATGCGCTGCTCGGTGGTTTTAACCTCTGGTATCGCTTTAGCTGAATCTTTGCTCTGCTGGGGCGAACAAGCCGATATTAATAGGGCCCCGACTATCAAAAAGCGGGACCAATCGGGGTTTATGCAATAAATAGAATTCTTCATTGTTTCATCTTCGCCGTGTTGCGCGCTGAAATCAAGCCTCAATTTTCGTGATCTGGCAGGCGCGTCAGAACAAAGTTAACAAAGGCGCTGTAAATATTTCAGTCAGAATTTCCCATGAATTCAGACGCAAACGGAATATTTATTTTATTCTTCCGTTAGTTATTGTTACTGTTAAGTAAAATCAACTGGTAATAGTTTGTACTGAGTTCCAAAACAATGGGTACTTGGGCGATCTTTTACATACGTTTTGGGAGTATTTGTATGGCAGCAAAAAATCCATTTAGACCGTTCACTCCGAATCCGGAAATGGTTTCTCGTCTCCCGCAGATCACGGGCAATGAGATCAACGGCTTGGGGGAGACTGAAGTTCGGCGCCCGCGCATGGTTTTCTGGGCGCCCGATCCTGATGAAATAGAATTCGGTGAAGTCCAAAAATGGTTTTACATGCAAGAACCGGCCAATCCAGAGCTAATGAGAGAAAGGGTGCGTCGCAAAGAGATACTGGCGGCTCCATTGCCCGAGCTTGCGGATCAGCCAGTGAACCGCTCGCCGTCTGAGTGGACCAGCGCCCTGGATCAATTTGTCGAAGCAGGAGAGTGTGAGCGGGTAGGGGTAGCGAGAATGCAACCAGAATGGGTCTATGAGCATCATCAGACTGATTTTTCGAATGTCATTATGTTGGGTGTGCACCACAATTATGACTTATTGAAAACTGCGCCAGACCTTATAGCCGGTGCAGACGTAACGCGTCAATATGGTCGAGCAGCACGTGTTGCTAAGAACGTGGCCGGTTGGCTGCGCGAGCAAGGCTGGGATGCAGAGCCGGTTACGGGTCCAATGGTAGGCAAGATTTTGATGATACCGCCAGCGCTGGAGTGTGGCTTTGGTGAGTTGGGTAAACATGGATCACTGATTAATCCAGAGTTCGGTTCGGCATTCCGACTTGGTGCTGTATTGACCGATGCGCCCTTTGCCACAACCGAAAAGCGGGAGTTTGGTATTGATGATTTTTGCAGCCGCTGCCGAGTCTGTGAAGACGCATGTCCACCGTTTGCTATTACGCCCGAAAAGCAAACTGTACGCGGTGAACAAAAGTGGTTTGTAGAGTTTGATAAATGTATCCCGTTCTTTGCCGAAACATCAGGCTGTGCGATTTGCATTGCCGTTTGTCCGTGGTCAATGCCGGGGGTGGGTGAGAACTTAGTAGTGAAGCTGGCTCGTCGAGCAAAGCGCTTGGAAGCTGAATCTGGTTCGGCTGGGACTAAAACGTAAGTCTGATTTTTTAACCGTCTTGGTTGATTCAGATGCTAAGACGGTTAAATAGTAGTAGTTATCCTCAACAGGATTGTTTAAACCCAGGTTTAGGCCCCCACAACTAAGTGCAGAGAAAATCTTGAGATTTCAGGCGCAAGGACCATACAACTATTCAAAATTTGATATACCAGGAATGGGGGGGGTGAAAAACTTGCCGCTAATTTGCTGTTCTTAAGACAACTCCTGTTCGCGCTTGGCCAATATTTCTCGAAATGGTTGTAGGCCTCGAGCAATCAATACCCCCGACAGTAGGGTGCTAATTGAGCACACAATAGAAACTGACCAACCAACGGCTTGGTCGCTCTGGAAAACATAATCGGTGATTATTGCGATCACAAAGGAACCTATTGCCAAACCAATAATGCTATTCAGGAATAAAAATATTGCCGATACCTGAGCCCGCATATGTGGTGGTGAGGCGAGCTGCATTGCGGTCGCCGAGGTTGCCAAGGGAAATGAAGCGAAGAACAATGAGATGGTAATAAACACGATAGAGAGAGTTTGGTTGGGCATAATAGAGAACAGTCCTACTGGAATAACCAGCCCGAATGCACCTATCATTCCGGCGCGCATAGCGGCGTCCTTGCGGCCTTTCTTTTCAAAATAATCAGTCAGCCAGCCGCTGCATAAAACACCGCCCACATTGGCCACCAACATGATGGGGCCAAGTATTAAGCCTATCTCGCCTGGGGTTAATCCATAGTTACGTCCTAGAAAAGCGGGTAGCCAGGAAAGTAGTCCAAACAGTGCAATCGCCGTAAGCGTAAACCCGCCGTAAAGGGCGAAGAAAAACTTACCGTTTCGACGAATAAATTTTAAGGTTTCGGCAAAGCTCGCTCGCTCAATTTGATTGGCACCACTAAAGCGCGTGGGGTCTTTAACGGTGAAGAAAAAGATCAATGCCAGTAATATGCCAGGTAAGCCGACGATCATGAACGTGATCTGCCAGGGTCGCAGATCCCCTAGCACCGGTACTGCAATGCTTTGCATGTCTCCGATGGCGGAAATTACTGCGCCACCAATCAGGAATGCCAGTCCGCCGCCAATAAAGGAGCCGATAGAATAAACGGCCAAGGCACGGCCAAGTTTCTCTTTTGGGAACAGGTCGGCAATCATTGAGTAAGCCGCGGGTGACAAGGCTGCTTCACCGACGCCTACGCCCATGCGCGCTGCAAAAATTTGCCAGAAGGTTTTACCGAGACCGGTTGCTGCTGTCGCCAGACTCCATAGGAATACGCCTATCGCAATGATCGCGGGCCGCGAACGACTATCCGCCAGGCGTGCAATTGGAATTCCCATCGAAGCGTAGAAAAGAGAAAAGGCCAAACCATTGAGTAAACTGAACTGGGTATCGCTAATCTGAAGGTCTTCGCGAATTGGCTCGATTAATAGCGCTAAAATCTGCCGGTCGATAAAGGAAAAAATATAGGCAAGCATGCACAGCAAGACCACGTACCAGGCGTAGCCACCGACTTTTTGTTGTGATTGTGACATCTAAATTCTCATTGAGTAAAAGGATTAGCAGCGTTGTTTTATAACTCTAAATATTCGCTGCGCAGGAGGTTTTTTTGTACTTTTCCCATGGCGTTGCGAGGAAGTTCATTCACCAACACTACTTTTTTAGGCACCTTGAAATTCGCCATTAGAGTTTTTGCGTGGCTAATAATGGTTAACTCGTTTACAGAGCCTTCGGATTCGGAAACGACAATCGCAACCACTGCCTCGCCAAAATCTACATGCGGTACGCCGATCACTGCGGATTCTTTTACGCCCTTGATCGCATCTATCACCAATTCAACTTCCTTAGGGTAAACATTCAAGCCGCCGGTGATGACAACGTCCTTGCTGCGACCCACAATGGCAACATAGCCTTGACCATCAATCTTGCCTTTGTCGCCAGTATTGAAATAACCGTCATCGGTGAAGTCTTCAGCGGTCTTCTCGGGAAGCTTCCAGTAGCCTTTAAAAACGTTTGGGCCGCGAACTTGAAGATTGCCTATTTCGCCATCTGCTACGCGCGTATTGTTTTCATCTACTATGCGAATTTCAACCCCCGGCAGTGATGGACCAACAGTGCCTGGCCTACGCTCTCCGATCAGGGGGTTAGAACAGTTCATATTGGTCTCGGTCATTCCATAGCGCTCCAGAATGCGTTGTTCAGTGCGTTGTTCAAACTGCGCAAAGGTTTCTTCAAGAAGTGGCGCTGAGCCAGATACAAATAAACGAATATTATCTGTGACATCGCGGGTAAATGTCGGGTCCGCTAACAACCTCGTGTAATAAGTGGGAACACCCATTAACACGGTGCACTCAGGCAGATACTTGACCGCCGATGTACTGCTGAACGATGGCAGCCAGCGCATGCTTGCCCCGCTCATTAGCACGCAGCCAAGCCCTACAAATAATCCGTGTACGTGAAAAATAGGCAGGGCATGTAATAGACGATCTTCACGGCTAAAGCCCCATGCTTCCACTAAGGCTTGAGCATTAGACGCAAGGTTACGGTGGGTAAGCACTATTCCTTTGGGGGTGCCCGTGGTGCCAGAGGAATATAAAAGAGCTGCCATATCATCAGCCTCCCTGTCTACGCATACAAATTCCGCAGAGCTGGCGCGAGATTCATCGATTAACCCACCAGTACCGTCCGCGTTAAGGGTCAATAGGTGTGAAATATTGGCCGCGTCTACAATCGGGCGTAGCGAGTCTAGTTTGTCAGAGTCACATATCACCACCGATGGTTCTGCGTTGTTTAAAAAGTAATCAAGTTCGCTTGCCTGATAAGCTGGGTTCAGTGGGTGAAATACAAAGCCCGCGCGCAGGCAGGCAAGGTACAGGCAAACTGCCTGCGGAGATTTTTCGACCTGAACGGAGATCCGATCGCCAACGCAAGCACCAAGCTTGCCTAGATAGTTGGCAAGCCGAGCAGATTCTTGATCGATATCTGCATAGCTATATTCGATGTCTTGGTTCGTTATGAGTAAACATTTTTTAGCTTGAGCTGCAATTTGCTCTGCAAATGCTTGGTAGAAATTATGGTTTGATTGAGTCAATTTATTTGTTCTCCTAACGCTACTATCTTATACCAGCACGCGGACAATCAGAAAGAAAACTGAAGGTACAAGTAAACAACCGACGCCAGTATAAAACGTGGCGGTCATTGCACCATAAGGAACCAGCTCAGGGTCGGTAGCAGCTAAGCCGCCAGCGACGCCGGAAGTAGTTCCCATCAAGCCGCCGTAAACCATGGCGGATCGAGGATTATCTAAGCCAATGAGTGGTGCTATAAAGGGTGTTGCTATCATTACTACTATTGATTTCACTAATCCTGCGGCGATACTTAAGGCTACGATATCGGAAGAGGCGCCCAACGCGGTGCCGGTAACCGGGCCTACAATATAAGTAGCTGCGCCTGCGCCAATAGTGGTAATGGCTACGGGG
>CAWUWF010000116.1:0-3580 GCA_963925935.1 uncultured Arenicella sp.
GTGCGAACAGCAAGCGCATGTAATCGTAGATCTCAGTAATGGTGCCAACCGTCGATCGCGGGTTATGTGATGTTGCTTTCTGTTCAATAGAGATGGCGGGGGACAAACCCTCGATCAAATCGACATCCGGTTTTTCCATCAGTGACAGAAACTGTCGGGCGTAAGCAGATAGCGATTCTACGTAGCGGCGTTGGCCCTCAGCATAAATAGTGTCGAAGGCCAGCGAAGACTTACCCGAGCCAGACAATCCAGTAATCACAATTAGCTTCTCGCGTGGCAACTCAATATCTATGTTTTTGAGATTGTGCGTGCGAGCGCCGCGAATAGTGATGTTTTCCATCGACATGGTGTTTTCCAAGGATTAATAAAAGATGTCTGCGGGTATAAAATATCGGCAGAGTGAACAACCTGTTACTATACGTCGCCATCGATGAAAGAGACATCCTTTTTTATTCTCGGAGACCTAATTAGGTCAATCTTTTTGTGTAATGGCTGTTGTTTTCGTCTGAGTCAAAAATTAGAGGGCGAATTGCCTTATCAAGCACCCATCTATCCTAAATTGATCGTATAATAGGTCAAATAATTTCGAATTTTCCCGGTAAATATCGAGTGACTCAAAAAACAAATAAGGACAGCTTAACGCCTCTAGAACGGCGCTCAATAGCGACTCTGGCGTCGGTCTACGGCCTGCGCATGTTTGGTTTGTTTCTCATTTTGCCAGTACTGGCAATCTATGCTGAGCAATTAGATGGTGCCACGCCCATGATGATGGGTATCGCGCTTGGAATATACGGTATTACTCAAGCAATATTTCAAATTCCGTTTGGCATGTTGTCTGATCGTTTCGGTCGCAAACCATTGATTGTTTTTGGTTTGCTTATCTTTGCTTTAGGTAGTTTGGTTGCCGCAGCCTCTAGCACCATCGGCGGGGTTATTATGGGGCGCGCGTTGCAAGGCGCCGGAGCGATTGCCGCCGTTGTATTGGCATTGACCAGTGATCTTACCCGTGAAGATCAGCGCACCAAGGCCATGGCTATCATTGGCATGACGATCGGTTTTTCTTTCTTATTGGCACTTATTGCTGCGCCTATATTGGAGTTCTTTATAGGCGTCAAAGGTCTGTTTATCATGACCGCAGTGCTGGCCTGCGCTTCTATTTTGGTCGTATGGAAGCTGGTTCCAACACCAGTCCAGACCTTTAACCTTGAGGTGCGCGCAGTACCCAGCAGAATGTTGCAATTATTGCGTAACCCGCAATTAATTAGGCTCGATTTTGGTATTTTCATACTGCATTTTGTGTTGATGGCGATGTTCGTTGTCGTGCCGGTAATCTTACTTGAACAGCTTGATCTACAGACTCATGAACATTGGCGGGTTTATGTGCCAGCCTTACTAGCGTCAATAGTATTCATGGTGCCAATGATTATTCTCTCATCTCGCAAAGTCTGGCTAATGCGGATATTTTTCGCTGCAATTTGTATTTTATTGGTTGCTCAAGTTCTATTGATTTGGCGCCCGATGGGCATTAACGGTTTAATCGTTTGTCTGTTTTTCTTTTTCTGGGGCTTCAATTTACTGGAGGCTATGTTGCCTTCTCTGGTCTCGCGAGTCGCTCCGGCGGCAAGTAAAGGCTCGGCGATGGGGGTCTATAATACATTTCAGTTTACCGGCGTATTCTTTGGTGGCTTCTTAGGCGGGACTCTGTATGGTGCCTTTGGTGTCAACGCAGTGTTTGGGATATGCGCCTTTTTGTTACTTGTATGGGCATGTATAGCTTGGTCTGCGCCTCAGATCCGCTTACTTGACAGTCTCGTGGTTACGGTCAGCGCGCAAGCAGGGTCTGATTGCAAAATGAAATTGGAGTCGGTTGAAGGGATAGAAGAAGTCATTATCATGGAAGGTGAACGTACTGCCTATCTAAAAGTTGACAAAGAGCGCTTTGACACGAAAGCCATGGTAGCAATCATTGGTTTTAATTATCTGTGAGTTTTCTATCTCTTGACTTAATTGGCTGCCGCTAGATGAATTGCTCATCACCAAGGCTTGGCTGATGACACGTCTATTACTATTAATTTATTCGCTCTGAGACTTAATTAGAGGCTCCTTAAGGCTGTCGATGCGGCCTTTGACATAGTTGAATATCTTGTAGTCCAGGGTGTTGGCAGCGCTGAAATCTGCGATCTGAGACGGCGTTAGCGATTTGCTCGACAGCTCACCTTGTTCATCAGTGGTATTGAATTTAGGTAACTCAATTTTTGGTTTTCCAATCATATTTGCAAGTAAATCAAAGCTTAACTGCAATTCATCATCCGCAATTCCAATAAAATAATATTGGTCAATTTTTTTCTTCCAGTTTTCTTCGTTGACATGAATGATGCGGGCATAATAATTATTGAAAGGCATAATTGCGCTCGCCAAATCAGCATGCTCAGATTTCCCAGTTTTGAGTGCGTGCCGATACAAAGAACACCTCATTTCTAGCGGATCACGCAGAAACATAAAAACGCGGTATCGTTTGCGGGCCCTTAAACCTTCAAAAACATTGGGATAACGCTGGTCAATAAAAAATTCATTATGGCCAAAATGTCCGCTGATACAGTTGTGGCTGTTTATCGGTTTTAGATCAACGGGCGGTAAAATTGATTTGGTGTTTTCATTATAATAGTCGTCGTTTACATGAAACCAGCTTTCCAGTGCGTCTCGCACACTGCTGCCGCCGCATTTTGGAATGTGGTGAAAAAAATAAATTGGATAGCGTAACCTAAAGCGAGCGTAGCCATGTGTTAGTGATTTGATCATTAAGTTTTTAAAAGGTGTAATGAAAAGCTAGATGATATTTTAATTCATCTAGACCGAAGATACCCGTACATCGAAAATGATTCGAATACCCGTTCTAGCTCATCGACATGCGTCAACTAAATCTATAAAATAACTCTTCTAATAATGTGTCTGATTTGATTAAATCTACATGTTGGCTGGCTACCCACCAGCAATGGTGAACTAATAACAAATAAATTGGAGTAAATAATGGCACGTGGTATTAATAAAGTAATTCTAGTTGGTAACTTGGGTAATGATCCCGAGGTTCGATATGCCGCTAACGGCAGCGCAATTGCCAATATCAGTGTAGCAACTACGGATAGTTGGAAAGATAAGAATACTGGTGAACAGCAAGATCGAACTGAGTGGCATAGAGTTGTCATGTTCAATCGTCTTGGTGAAATCGCCGGTGAATATTTGAAGAAAGGTTCGCAGGTCTATATTGAGGGCAAGTTGCAAACACGAAAATGGCAAGATCAAAGTGGTCAAGATAAATACAGCACCGAAATTGTTGCCAGCGAAATGCAAATGTTAGGTGGACGTGGCGGTGGCTCTGAGACGGGCGGCGGCGGTGGTTATCAAGCGCCACAACAGCGTCAGCAGGCACCTCAACAGCAAGGTGGGCAACAGGGAGGTCAGCAAGCTTCTCCACAGCCAGCGGCACAACCTCAGCCATCAAACGATTTTGATGATGATATTCCTTTCTGATGTATGCTTGAGTAAATTCTTTTATCAATAAAAAAAGCCGCTTGCCTTAAGC
>CAWUWF010000117.1:0-11751 GCA_963925935.1 uncultured Arenicella sp.
GATGGCGACGATAAGTCGATTGCCGACGCTGATGTTATCGCTCGAGTCAAATCGCAAGTGCTGGAGTTATGTTCACGCTTTCCTGTCTATGACTATAGCGATTAAATAATGCGCTGTCCGTTTTGTCAAAATGAAGATACCCGCGTCATTGATTCTCGCTTAACCGAGGATCGAGACGCGGTGCGGCGACGGCGCAGTTGTGAGGCTTGCGGCGAACGGTTCAGCACCCTAGAAGAAGCGAATCTTAAATTACCGTTTATCGTTAAGTCGAACGGTGACCGTGAGAACTACGATGAAGCAAAACTCGCGAGAGGTTTGCAACGTGCTTTGGAAAAACGACCTGTTGAATCAGATCAAATCGATCAAATTCTACATAGGATTAAGCGTAATTTGTTAACCTGTGGTGAACGTGAAATAGATGCACGTGACATTGGAGAGTTAATGATGAATGAGCTGCGTGATGTTGATCAGGTAGCTTATGTTCGATTTGCTTCAGTGTATCGCTCTTTTCAAGATGTCGATGCGTTCAACGAGGAAATCAAGCGTCTACAAGAAGAAACGATACGCGGTAGACGAGTAACACGTGGCAAACTTGAACGCAAAGTTAAAAACAATGACGACAGCGAAAACTGATTCAGTCAAGACGGATACCAGTGATGCACAGTCGCTGATGCGACGAGTGCTGGATCTAGCCGCGCGTGGTTCAACAACGACGTTTCCAAACCCAAGGGTGGGTTGCGTGTTGGTAAACAATGGCGAAATCGTTGGCGAAGGCTATCATAGTATTGCCGGCGGATTACATGCCGAGCGTGAGGCACTTACACAAGCGGGTGAAGCCGCGCGCGGGGCCACCGCTTATATTAATTTAGAGCCATGTTGCCACCAAGGACGCACACCTCCTTGTACGGATGGCTTGATTGACGCTGGTGTTTCAAAAGTGGTTGCGGCGATGCATGACCCCAATCCTTTAGTTGCCGGTGGCGGTTTCGAGGTTTTAAAAATGGCCGGCGTTGAAGTTGAGTCAGGATTAATGAAAGAGCAAGCCGCTTGGCTGAACCGAGGTTTTATCAAGCGCATGCGCTCTCAGCGTCCCTGGGTAACACTAAAATCAGCTGCCACGCTCGATGGTCGGACTGCGGCATATGATGGCCAGAGCAAATGGATTACCGGTGATGCAGCAAGACACCAGGTTCAACAGCTGCGCAGTCACTGTTCTGCAATAGTCACGGGTATTGAAACGATTCTTATCGATGACCCACGGATGGATGTGCGCTTGGACGGCACAGCGGTACAACCGATTAAAGTAGTGCTTGACAGTGAGTTGCGTATACCGCTAGATTCTCACATCATCACCTCTGGTGGTCAGCTGCTTGTTTTTACTCTATCCAACGACCTCTCAAAAATTGGTGCATTGATAGAACTTGGTGTCGAAGTTATTCAATACGATGACGCTGATGAATCTGCATCAGGCGAAGATGGCATAGACCTTAATAAGGTTTTAGAAGAATTGGCCCGTTGGCAATGCAATGAAGTTTTGGTGGAAGCCGGACAAACCCTAAGCGGCGCGTTTTTGCAGGCGGGACTGGTTGATGAGCTTGTATTGTTCTATGCGGGTAGCCTATTGGGTGATCAGGCAAAGAGCATGTTTAGCTTTAATGAGCCCCTGCCTTTTACTAATAAGATCGAATTTAGAATCGACAGTGTCGAAATGATTGGTCCTGATATAAAGGTCAGCGCTATCAATCAAGCCAGCCAAGACTCCTTGCTGATATCAGCTTAGATAAACTATCCAATTAGCGTAGAAAGAAATGTTTACTGGAATTATAGAAACCCTTGGCACAGTGATTAGTAGTCGCCGGACTGGCGGCGATGTTCGCTTGGTAATCAGCGCGCCTGATTTTCAAGATCGAGACATTAGTATTGGCGATAGCATTGCCTGTAATGGCGTTTGCCTTACAGTGGTTGAGCAGATTAACGATCAATTGTCTTTTGACGTGTCTGTCGAATCAATAAATCATTCATTGATAGGCGATTGGCAAGCCGCTACTAAGGTGAACTTGGAGATGGCTTTGTTGCCAACCACACGCCTAGGCGGTCACTTAGTATCGGGTCACGTAGATGGTTTGGCACGGCTAACCAAGATGACCGAAGAGGCACGCTCTTGGCGCATGTTGTTTGAAGTACCTGATGATTTGAAAAAGTACATAGCAAAAAAAGGCTCAATTACGATCAATGGTATTAGCCTAACGGTCAACTCCGTAGCAGATAAGACATTCGATGTGAATGTGATACCTCATACATTTGAAGTCACAACTTTAGGCGAGCTGAGTGTCGGTGATCGAGTTCATATCGAAGTGGATTTAATTGCCCGCTACCTGGAGAGGCTCTTGACTGGTGAAAGTATCGCCAGTTCTGGGATTTCTCAATCATTTCTAGCAAATCATGGGTTTGCCTAGAAAAATAATTTGTTAACTTTAAATCGACTGGGTAAATTTCTATACTAGATCGAACGTTGTTTATTCACCTGCTGACGTTTTGGTAACCCCCATTATTCGGCTTGTTTCTCTGGCATAGAACACTTAGAGATAAAAAATTTGAGACAAACACCATGGCTTTAACCCCTGTTTTTGCGGCACTGCTAGCATTTATATTTTTATACTTATCGCTCGCGGTAATCAAGATTAGAATCTCTAAGAAAGTTAGCCTAGGAGATGGTGGCGAGCCTGATCTTGAGGTAGCAATTCGAACCCATGCAAACTTCACAGAGAACGTACCCATTTCCCTTTTGCTTCTGTGGTTCGTGGAAGCATTTGCCTATAGCGGTAATTTAGCGTTTATCTTAGGGTCTATTCTGGTTGTCGCCAGACTTGCGCATATTATCGGTATGCATAATCCACAGGACTTTATGATTCTTAGACCAATGGGCGTTGTAGCAACCCAAGGGGTGATTGCCGTTAGCTCGGCACGCATCCTATGGCACTATTTGCCTGTTTAGGGTTAATACACACCAACTTATTTCATAATTATTCACTAGAAATTTTCATAGCACGCAATCAATAAGATAAGCGTACAAGTAGAGGACCCAATGGCCTTAAGCAGTATAGAAGAAATATTAGAAGATTATCGTAACGGTAAAATGGTCATCATCACTGATGATGAAGATCGTGAGAACGAAGGCGATTTAATGATGGCGGCAGATCGTGTGAGTGCAGAACACATCAACTTCATGGCGCGTTATGGAAGGGGGTTGATTTGTCTAACCCTAACTGAGGAACGTTGCGAGAAAATTGGTTTACCATTAATGGTTGGGGACAATAATGGTGCTCGTTTCTCGACCAATTTCACCATGTCGATTGAGGCTGCCGAGGGCGTTACCACCGGAATTTCGGCTGCAGATAGAGCTCAAACGGTGCGCGCTGCCGTCGCGGTAGATGCTAAGCCGGGCGACATTGTGATGCCCGGACACATATTCCCGATAATGGCACAGCCTGGCGGTGTATTGAGTCGTGCCGGGCACACCGAAGCAGGGGTCGATTTCTCTCGTTTAGCGGGTCGTGATCCTTCCAGTGTCATTTGTGAAATTTTGAACGAAGATGGCTCTATGGCACGCATGCCAGATTTGGAGCTATTTGCTAAACAACATAATTTGAAAATTTGTTCTATTGCTGAGCTGATTCGTTATCGCTTGGAGAAAGAACCCACCGTCGTGCCGGTTAAAGATACTATTATCGAGACAGATAAGGGGTCGCTTCGGACTGTTTTATTTAAAGACACCGAACGTGATGAAAACCACATCGCCTTTGTCTGCGGTGAAGTAGATCCGCAAACACCGTTACCTGTTCGAATTCATGTTGAGTCTGACTTTTTGAACGTGGTTAAAGGTCTAAATAGTGAAATTACCTTTCCCGTTCAAGATGCGATTGACTATATAATGCAGGCCGGTACTGGTATTGTGGTAATACTGCGCTACGTACAAAATGCCGATGAAGTGGCATACGACATTGAACAAATGCAAGCTAGCAAGAAACCAAGCAGCCAAAGTCACTTAAGATTGTTAGGTGCAGGCAGTCAAATACTTTCAAGTTTGGGGGCTGGTAAAATTCAGGTATTAGGGCGTGAAAGAAAAACTCATGGCCTGTCTGGGTTTGATCTGGAAATTGTTGAATATATCTCTCGATAGATTCAACTCTTTTTTAGTACTACCTTTTTAGTACTTGAAATGGAACGCGCCACTGCAGAAGTGGTCTAAATAATTACGAAATTATAAGTAGAATATAAATGAGTCATAAAATTATCGAAGGCGAGTTACAAGGCGCCAATCAGAAGCTGGCTATTGTAGTCGGGCGATTTAATAGTTTCATCGGCGACGCTTTGTTGCGCGGTGCCTTAGATAGCCTTAAGCGCTCCAGTGTGAAAGCTGAAAATATTACCGTCGCTTACGTGCCTGGCGCGTTTGAAATTCCGCTAATGGTAAAGAGACTTGCACAAAGCGGTGAATACGATGGCGTCATTGCATTAGGTGCAGTGATTCGTGGTTCAACCCCACATTTTGATTTTGTCGCGGGTGAATGTGCTAAGGGCTTAAACACAGTGCAGTTGGAAACGGGTATACCGGTTGGATTTGGAGTACTTACCGTCGACAGTATCGAACAAGCAATTGAACGAGCAGGAACTAAGGCGGGGAATAAAGGTTGTGAAGCCGCAATGACCGTACTAGAGATGGTTAACATCCTGTCTAAGGTTTAACAAGATTATGTCTAGTCGTCATGATGCACGCAGAGCAGCTGTTCAGGCTTTGTATCAATGGGATTTAACGGGTCAAGCTGCGCATGAAATAGAAGCTCAGTTCAGCCAAATCCATGATATGCAGAACGTCGACAAGAAATATCTAAGAGAAATTCTTAAGGAAGTACCTAGATTAGCTAAGGATCTTGAATCCGATATTTCAGTGCATATTGATCGTGCCTTTGCCAGATTGGATCCAGTTGAGCGAGCAATCCTCAGACTGGGCGCTTATGAGCTGGGGCACCGTCTAGATGTGCCTACTCGAGTTGTGATGAATGAAATGATCGAGTTGGCCAAGGTATTTGGCTCTGATCATAGCTATAAGTTTGTTAATGGAGTGATGGATAAAATGGCAAAAGCCATGCGTTCAGACACAGGAAAAAAATCTGTTACAAAGCCTGCAGTAAAAAACGCCGCCAAAAAGGCCAGTAAAAAACCGGCTAACAAGACTCTCCAGAAACCTGTTCAAAAACCTAAGACTAAATAGGCTAGCAAGCTTGGCTGAATTCTCACTTATTGAGCGATATTGCCAAGACATAGGGACATCTCATTCCTTAACTCAGATTGGTGTAGGCGATGATGCGGCTGTTATCAGAATTCCGCGCGGCAAAGAATTAGTCGTCAGTGTCGACAGCATGGTCGAGTCCGTGCACTTCTTTGCGAATACCGATCCAAAGCTTATCGCACACAAGTTAGTGGCGGTTAATCTTAGTGATATGGCCGCTATGGGCGCACAACCAAAATGGGCTACCCTAGCTTTGACTATCCCAGCAATCGATGAAAAGTGGTTGAGCGCTTTCTCAAACTCTTTGAATAAGATTGCAAAGGAATATGAGTTACAGCTG
The DNA here is from genome assembly GCA_963925935.1 of uncultured Arenicella sp. GTDB lineage: Bacteria > Pseudomonadota > Gammaproteobacteria > Arenicellales > Arenicellaceae > Arenicella. The sequence goes on from CAWUWF010000117.1 coordinate 5,631, forward strand.
ATCGGTGGTGATACGACCCAAGGGCCCTTAACTTTATCTATGCAAATCATGGGTTTAGTGAGCCAAGGCACAGCACTTACTCGATCAAAATCAAGCGCTGGAGATGATGTTTATGTCTCAGGTAATATCGGCGACGCGGGCTTAGCACTCGCCGCCCTAGAGGGTCGAGTAGAGCTTGCCGACGCGGTTCTGGATGAGTTAAGACGTAGTTTAGATACACCTACGCCTCAGGTGGCGCTAGGCCTAAGCTTATCGGGACTAGCCAGCGCCTGCATCGATGTTTCAGATGGTTTGCTAGCAGACCTAGGGCACATAGCCACTTCCAGTAAGGTTGATATTCAACTGGATGTCGATAGAATTCCATTGTCCAAGCGATTTTTAGAGATCTATCCAGGTAGCCACGGCTTAGATTTAGCGTTGACCGGCGGTGATGATTACCAATTAGCGTTTACTGCAAAAACGATTCACCGAGATAGGCTCAGCCAGATAGCCAATAAATTAGATGTTCGCATAAGTCGAATTGGCAGAGTAATTAAAGCCCAAGAACCAAATGAAGCGAAACTTGACCTGCTTTATCATGGTGAACCTTATGCGTTAAAGCGCAACACTGGTTTCCAGCATTTCAGTTAAACCCGAGTTTTGCAGAAACCAGACGTAACAATTAAATTTACCAAAACATACAATCACCATAAATAAAATGCTTGAAAAACCCGATTTTAATTTGCGTAATCCTGTTCATTTCTTTGCGCTCGGGTTTGGCTCTGGTCTATTAAAACCTGGACCCGGCACATGGGGAACCTTGGCTGCGGTGCCTCTCTATTGGCTGCTTGCAGCTTATTTACAAACGCCCCTTGAAGTTTATTTGACTATCACTGGTCTCGGTTTTTTGGTTGGGGTCTACCTTTGCGGAAAGACCGCACAGGATGTCGGGGAGCATGATCATGGCGCGATTGTCTGGGATGAAATCATCGGTTTTTTTGTCACCATGGTGGCTATCGCGCCCACGTTAACTAATATTGTGCTTGGTTTTATTCTATTTCGAATTTTCGATATATTCAAACCATGGCCTATCAAGGTGGTAGATCAGAAAGTACATGGTGGCTTTGGGATTATGGTTGATGATGTGATAGCGGGTATTACTGCCTGTTTGATTTTGCATCTATTGCAAGCACCGATCAGCAATTATTTTTAGTCTATGCCCTTAGATATTGAAACCGGCCTACTCGATACGGCGCGATACATCCCATCGCTTAATTGCGACAATCGAGATCCGGGCAATGAAGTTCAGGTAATCATTGTGCATTGCATTAGCTTGCCACCTGGTCAGTATGGTGGTGATCAAGTCATTGACTTCTTTACTAATCAACTCGATTGCAGCGCCCATCAATACTTCAAGGAAATCGAAGGCTTCGAGGTATCTGCGCATTTTTATATTCGGCGTAGTGGCGAGCTTATCCAGTTTGTTCCAACTAATAAACGAGCTTGGCATGCAGGTCAATCCACTTGTCTAGGCAAACCAAAGGTTAATAACTTTTCTGTCGGTGTTGAGCTTGAAGGCTTGGACACCGACCCTAGCGGTTTTACCCAAGCGCAATATGCGCGGCTCGGCGAACTCAAGCGGTGTCTCATGCAGGCTTATCCACAGATTGAAGATCACAGTCTGTTCGCCCATAGCGATATCGCCCCTGGCCGGAAGCCAGACCCAGGTCCGTATTTTGATTGGAGTTTAATCTTATGATGGTTTGTGTTGACTGCTGTCAGCGACTCTACGGCTGATAACGACATGCTATTTTGGATATTAATCGCGGCTTTGATTTTTATGTTAGTGATTGCCGTTGAAAATTATTTAAAGGCCGAGCGAGTACGCGAAAAGAAGATCAAGTCCGTCGGGCAGCGATTAAAGTTGTTAGAGAAGCGCAAGGATCAACAAAAGTCAGAGGACTAAGCCTGCACATTGAGCCGCGATCCTTACAGTGGTGTTGACTGTTGACACTTGATCAGAGCTTGCTTAAGATATTTTTAAGTTTGTCGCTGCCTTATTTAGCATGGATAAGCTACATTTTCACAAAACACGAATACGGAAACTCAAATTGAAATCTTATTCCTTTCTTTATTATTTTGTATTATATTTATTTTTTTGCAGCACGGCTTCGGCTTAAAGATCCGATCTGATTGAGGCCGAATTAGAGAAATCCTCCCAACCAAACTACCCAAAGGAACGAAATTCCGGCCGTGGTGGTGAGGTAAGTATTGATGATGGTCTAGTTAAACTAGTCTACATGGTAGACCCGCAGGGTAAGCCGTACCAAGTTATGGTGGCGCGAACCAGCATGCCTAAGTTTAGTAAAGAGGCAGTCAACTCAATTAACAGAAATCAGTTTAAGCCGGCGATGAGAAATGCCAAGCCGATTGATTCTAGACATTATAGTGATCTGAAATTTGTTTTCGATGAAGCGGATTTACACGATAGCCGTGGCAACAAAGGGAGTGTTGGCGATGCAAGGCGTTTTAGTCTTCCCGATGGGTATAAGTCTTACTACGACCAGTTTACGCAAGCGTTGGATCAAGCGAAGCCCGACCAGAGAAAATTACAACAGCTATTGAATACCATGTCGAATATTAAGCATCAGAGCTTCTACAGTCTGTCTTACCAGAGCCTTGCGCGTTATCGCGTCGCGAAAAAATTCGACGATAAACCTGGCCAGATGCAAGCACTAGAGGATTTGATCTGGTTTGATGAAATGGTTGAAACTAAACATCAGGTTCTCCAGAAAGACTTAAAGCGCACCGTTTACATCGCGTTACTACAACTACAAATAGCCTCAGGCCACTATGCCGAAGCCCTCGATAATTATTCAGAGTTTAAGAGATCTGACCGCAAGATCGGCAAACTGTTTAAGGACTATATTGGCAAAATAATTCTACTCAAAGAAAGTGATCAGAGCACTCAGCGGGTGATCACCATTGGCGATAATAGCTACTCACATTTACCTTTGCTAAAGCGTTCCTTCGTCGTCGAAACTGATAAGGGAAAGATTAATACGCTCAAACTTAGATGCGACACAAAATTCAAAGAGCTTGCATTTAAAGTCAATGCCCAATACACCCTGCCCGATAGTTGGGGGGAGTGTGATTTGCAAATTATTGGGGAGCAGGGCAGCGTCGCCTCAATTTTACAACAATAGTTCGTCACAATATCGCTGTAGGTTAAGGTCGAAACATAAAATTCTCTACCACAATTGCTATTACAAGATATCGCTTTAATAATCAATGCGGATTTTAGTTTAGAAACCAAATTCTATTCAGTTAACTAAAAAGCTAGGATTAGCTTTGGTACGCTATAATCTCTGCAGAATTTAGCCGTGGCCATTGTGGCCGATAGGGCTGTTATTAGGAGGATTAGATGTCCAAAGTTTCTCAAGATCGGGTCGCTATAGTTGCTGGCCTTAGAACTCCTTTTTTACGTATCGCTACGGGCTATAGCACCGTGCCAACACGTGTGCTTAGCTCACATTTGGTATCGGAGTTGGTTCAGCGCAGTGACTTGGACGCAAAGCAATTGCAGATGTTGGTTTTTGGTCAGGTTGTGCAAGCACCAGACGCACCTAATGTCGCCCGAGAAATAGTTGCCGGCGCCAATTTGCCGGTGCAAGTCGATGCCTTCACAGTATCAAGAGCCTGTGCCAGCAGCTACCAATCAGTGGTCGACGTGTATCAGAACATCATTACCGGCAATATCGACGTAGGGATCGCCGGTGGAGCGGATGTAATGTCGCAACCGCCAATTAGCTTCAACAAAAAGATGACTGAGGCGATGGTTCGATCCAGTTATTCGAAAGGCAGTAAGCTTAAAGCGTTTAAGGGAATTGGATTAAAAGATTTAATGCCTAGTCAGCCAGCGATCAAGGATCCATCCGGTGATTACACCATGGGCCAAGCTGCTGAAAAAATGGCTAAGGAAAACGGCATTAAACGAGCCGACCAAGATGCTATCGCGCACCGTAGCCACCTAAATGCTACCAAAGCGTGGAGCGAAGGTTGGTTTGACGAACAAGTGATGGACGTGATCCTTGGACCTGATTATACGGCCATTTCTAAGGACAATATGGTTCGTGCAGATTCAGTTTTAGAAAAATATGCAAAGCTAAAACCGGTATTCGACCGTAACAATGGAACAGTGACGGCTGCGACCAGTTCGCCGCTAACTGACGGTGCTAGTGCGGTACTAATGATGAGCGAGAGCAAAGCAAAAGAGCTTGGACATACGCCATTAGGTTATCTTAAAAGTTATTCATTTGTTGGCATCGACCCTAATTGGCAGATGTTGATGGGCCCATCTTTCGCTACTCCAAAAGCATTGGATCGGGCTGGGCTTGGTTTGGCTGATATGGATTTAATTGATATGCATGAAGCGTTTGCTGCGCAAGTGTTATCAAATACTCAGGCTTTTGAGTCAAAGCAATTTGCCGAGAAATATTTAAACCGCAGTACCGCAATCGGTAATATTGATTGGGATAAGTTTAATGTAAGTGGTAGCTCTTTATCCTTAGGGCATCCGTTCGCGGCCACTGGCACGCGTCAATTAACCCAAATGTTGTATGACTTGAAACGCACTGGCGGCCAATACGGCTTGATTACGGCTTGCGCTGCAGGCGGTTTGGGTGCCGCGATGGTGTTAGAAGCCGCGTAATTGTCGCCCCATTGTTGGCGGACACTTAGTACTGACCGGTAAGCGCCGATAGAATAAGATTAAATTAGCAGGTAAATATGAGTATTTTTAAGCTAGAAAAAAATAACCACATCGCATTGATCACGATGAATGATCCCTCGCAAGCCCAGAACGTTCTAAATGAAGCGATGCAGAGTGAGTTTGAGAAGGTTTTTTCCGACGTTGCAGCTGACCAAAGCCTAAAGAGTTTGATTTTCACCTCGGACAAGAAGGATTGTTTTGTCGCAGGGGCTGATATAAGCATGTTACAGAAAATTGAAAGCTCAGAGCAAGCTCGTGAGATGTGCATGGTATTGCACGCCATGATGCAACGAATAATCGACTTGCCAATCACCACGGTTGCAGCGATCAATGGTGCATGCCTAGGCGGTGGATTGGAATTGGCTTTGGCCTTTGATTATCGTATTGCGACCACCCATAAAAGCACCAAGATCGGGGTGCCTGAAGTTCAGTTGGGGCTACTGCCAGGTGGCGGTGGAACGCAACGTATTCCTCGTTTGATAGATTTGCCGACCGCCTTAGATATGATTTTGACTGGCAAGCAACTTAACGCTGAACGAGCCTGCAAAGCAGGCCTGATTGATAAAGCGGTTGTGCCAGAATTACTATTAGAGATAGCCGCCAAGTTTGCTAGCAAAGGTAGCCCTTCGCGCAAAAAGAATTTTCGGCAAACGTTGATGGGTCTAGCCCCGATGCGAGCTTATATTATTTCACAAGCGCGAAAGCAAACACTGCGTGCAACTAAAGGTAAATACCCTGCACCATTAAAGATTTTAGAGGTTATTCAAAAGGGACTATCAAACAAGTTACAGCGCGGCCTGGAGATTGAAGCCAAAGGTTTTTCTGAATTGGTAATGACTGATGAGTCAAAACAATTGATCAATATCTTTTTTGCAGTGACCGATCTAAAAAAAGATACTGGTGTTGATAGCGATGCAACTGCGCGCCCGGCAAATAAAGTTGGCGTGCTGGGTGCTGGCTTGATGGGGGCAGGTATTGCTTATGTGACGGCCAACCAAGCGAAAACCAATGTCCGCCTTAAGGACATTGACCCAGACGGTGTGGCCCGAGGCATATCTTATGTTGGTAAGATCTTAGATAAGCGTGTGTCGCAGCGGCGTATGCAGCCTAATCAGAGAAACCAAGTAATGGCGAGATTAACTGGCGCTACTAGTTATACTGGTTTCAAGAGTGCCGATATTGTTATCGAAGCGGTGTTTGAGAGCCTTGATCTAAAGCAACGTATGGTTGCTGATATTGAAGCACTAAATTCGGGTGATGGTAAGGAGATAATTTTTGCCAGCAACACTTCGGCCATTCCGATCGATGATATCGCAGCTAAAGCCGCACATCCCGAGCGCGTCATTGGCATGCATTATTTCTCACCGGTTG
>CAWUWF010000118.1:0-8592 GCA_963925935.1 uncultured Arenicella sp.
CGGTTAAAGTGAATCTGCGCTCTAGCAGTGCCACACATTCCAGCACAGAAGCTGCCGCAGTAGAACGTTTTGCTTTAAATACCGATTCGAGGTAAGACGGGTAGGCCATTGCCGCAATCACGCCAATGACCGCAACTACAATCATTAACTCCAATAGGGTGAATCCTGACATTAATTTTTTTGGTAACGAGCTTCGCTTAGATAAACGCATTATTGCACCTCCAGTTCACGCCACGAAGTACGCCCGTTAGGTCTGGGGGCAATGGTGGCAACAATATCGGTAATTTCACCTGCATCGGTTCCGCCGCGCACCCGCAACCGATTATCTTTACTGCCACGCGGATCTTCAATAACGAAAATGTCGGTGCCTGTCGCTGCACCCTTACCGAATACTTCAGTAGCATTAAGATTACCATCTAGGTCGGTTCCGAAAATCCCTGCGAATCCAGGGGTGTAACTAACAGTACCCGTTACAATATCTACGGCTTTGATAAAGCTAGTTCCGAACTCTCCTTGGCATTGGTTAAAATCTTCCACGGGAGGCTCGAAGAAAGTATAGAAAACAATATTTCTAAATGAAATAGCTGGCGCCGTATTCTTCGCAGAAGGCGGCCCTAAGGGGAGGCGGTATTTCCATCCATTGACACCGGGGTCGCTTAAAATATGCGCCTTTAATTGATTGAACGTAGTCTGACCATCCACCGCAGAGCTTAGATCGCCGCCGCTCGCGGTGAGGTTACCGTTAATGTCAATCGAGTCAGCTTTCACACTTACGTTGCTAATATCTAATAGCGTTGAAAGTGAAACGCTTGGATAGTTTTCGCGAGGTTCGATAACACCGTGAAAGCTGTTTTGATTGGTGTCCCGTACATCAAAAGATGTTAAGTGGCGACCAGCACCAAACAGAACCCAGTTTTTACCTGAAACTGTTTTCAACAAGGGCTTCTCTATGACCGGCTGGTTCACATCGACTAGTAATTCGACATCCGCCGCTGCGTCTCTTGCATCTGCTGAGACATATCGATAAATTGCGCCACTAGAGTCTAATTCAGTTCCTTCGACTACCCCAAAATAGACCGCGTCGTCACTGTAATCCGAGTTCCAGTCATGGGCGACCATATCACCGGCAAATGAATTGACTTCACCGACAGTGGGAATGTTAATTGGTCCGCCTGCGTCAAAACCACGGTTGCCCTCGTTGAGTTTGTATCTGAATAGTTTAGCTTCACGATCATCTAATACCGTGCCATCGGGTGACGTAATTCCAACACTAGTTGCGGTTGAAATGTCGTTGGGGCCTGAGCCAAATACTAAATACCAATCATCGCCTTCCTTCATTATTGTGGGAACACCGGTTGTAAAACCTAAGTCCGGATGGGTGATTTCGCCAATAATCTGTGGTTCCTTGTTTGGATCTGTCACATCAACGATCACATACGCCGATCGACTGGTAAAACTGTTGTCTGTGTCTGGGTTTGAGTCAATATCCACATTTGGGTAGTCACCACCCCCTAAGCGCATACCAGCAACTAAAATTGTGCCCCAGCCATTGATATGTACGGCGTCTTCATCAAATGCCTTAACATCGAAGGCTTGAATCGGTCCGTCCATATACGCAACGTGTACTGCTGTAGTGTAAGACGGCTCTTTTAGCCACTTTAGATGCGGTAAAAGATTCATCGGTGCATACGCCCATAGTTCGCTGCCTAGCTCATGCTCAACCACAGTAGACCCATCGTTAGGGCTTAAGTTCAACCGGGCATTTTCGCCATCCCAAAACCCTCCATTAAAAGCGTGCAGTAGCCCATCATTGCCCCCGACATAAACTACCCGTCGACGGGAATCATAGTTCTCTCTAAATCCAGTGTAAGAATTATCTCCGAAGCGGGTGTTAAATACGCCATTGGGAGTATCCACTTGCACCGCGGTAGAGTGCACGATATCGCCCAAGATAAAGCTCTTGCCATTGATGGTTCGATTGCGAAAAAGAACCGGTGTTAGGGCTGAGACATTGGGGTCAAAAAAATCTTGGGTGGATTCGGTGACGTAATCGTTACCCCGAATAAACTCGATTACTTGGCGTGCATCATCTGCAGTTGGCACGTCCAATAGACTGAAATTACTACTATTTATTGTTTTACTAATTGTATTGGTAGTGGGTGAATCGTTGAAAATAAACTCTAACTGCTCGCCAGAATCAAAAATTTCAGAAGAGGGGTCAGTTTGCAACCAAGAGTAAATCCTTCGGTATCCATTCGCCGTAGAGGCTAGTTGCGCATAGGGTCTATTGCGCTCGCCATAAATAACGCCAGTAGCAGTGCGAATCGCTTCGCTCGCGTTGGCATCATAATGCTGACCAAGAACCTCTGCCGCTTCCCAAATAGGGTCAAGACTATCAATGGACATTTTTGTAGGCTGCGGATTTTCACTAAAGGAGGCGGTGCCGATACCGGTTATGTTTAACCGTGTTGCGCGTAGTTCTTCGCCATCTAATACAGAATCGCCATTAGTATCGACATTCTCTAGTTGTAGCTCAAAGGCTTTGTCGATCGTATAATCATCTAATTGACCTTGCACTCCAGCCGATGGGTTATCTTCGCGCAAGTAGCCGAAGCGGTCTAAGAAGAAAGCGCTCAAGGTTGAGGTCCATGACACTTTGATCTCAGAAGCGTTATTTATAATAGCGCCTGTTGAGTCTCTTTGAACGTCCCTCAAAATCGGATTGTATATTGCTTGTATCACTGATCCAGCAGTGTCGCTGGAAGATGAGGTAATTGATACGCCGCTAGCCGAACCCGCAGTAATCGAGACTTCTGTTAGAGCCGCCGCAATGTCGTTTTGTAGGGCTGTAGCGCTATCTGATATAAACGCATCTCTACGATCGCCAGAACCGCCTCTAGCGATGGTGTTCATGTATCCTTTCTCGGTGTCGGTGACGGCAAAGCCAAAAACAAAAGTTTCTATGCCACGGCCGAACAATACTGTGGCAGTGTCACTGACTAAAGCGGCTTCATCCGCTCTGTTGCCAACGCTATTGCCTTCGGGGTCTATTGTTGGCGCGCCGTCAGTAACCAAAAAAACATAGGTATTGGGTCTGCATTCGTTTGTGATGCCCTCCGTAAGCACTGGGTAGGCAGTGGTATCTGCGCCCTCTGGCGTGTTGAAAAACAAGGATTCACCTCTATTGACCGCCCCGTCTACTAAATAGCGTTCCGCGGTTTCTAGCGCCCCGCGTAGTGGTGTTGCGCCGCCGCTGGTTATCACACCCAGCTGGATAAGGCGGGCGTTTGCTTCTGAAAAATAGGTTCTGCCAAAGTCATAGGGGTTACCACTGGCATCAAGCGCTATCGTGGGCACGATAGGCTCGGTCCCTAATAGACCATTTATTCTATTCTTCTTAGCGAGCGTGAGTGGTTCTAGGTTCTCAACCAGATACCCTGTACCGGTTAGCCGACGACTTGAAAAAGGGATTGGACCCGGTGCGCCGCAGCCAGTGTAATCATTGCACTTTGATGACCGAACGGTCAGCCCACCTAATGGGCCTTCACCTCCGAACACCATTAAGCCGACATTGTATTTACCAACATTATTGGTAAGTAGACCGCGGATTGCTTCGCGTACTTTAAAGCTCCTACTACTGCTTCGATGCCCGCCAGCGTAGTCTCCGTTTGTGTCGTCCAGCATACTTGTTGAGGTATCGAATACGATCAGTATATTTGGCGTTTGATCAGGCGAAATCAGGAAAGACTCAGGCAAAGCGCTATAGTCCGAAATGCTCTGTGCGTGCACCAGTGTGTTGGCGAATATCGCTGCCACCACCAACCATGTTCGGCTGGCGAACTTTACGTTAAAGCTAAAAGCCTTTTTTAGATTGTATTTCATAATTAAAGGGCGCCCACCACATAGGTGGATTGGAGCATTACGCGAGTTTCGTCATAGTTGCCAGAGGTCGCCAATGCGGTAACTCTGAATTGGGCGCTATCGAGACTGCAATAAGGCCAGAGAGCCAATTCATTTTCGAACGGGTTGGTAGTGCCGCCGGCGGCGGCACAGTCTGATTCGCCGGCAGCGTCGACGATGTAGCCCATAAACTCGATGATGTATTTCGGGGGCGTTGCGAACCCATAACGGTTTTGCAGTACGTCACTCAGTTTGCGGTGTCGGCTATTATTGCTCCACACATTAATGCTTGAGCTGTCACCCGTTATATCTACCCAATTGTGTTGCCGTACATCAGAGGGTGGGACGGTTCCGCCGGTGTTGCCATCATTGAAAAACTGCTCACGAGGAACACATAATCCGCCGCTGCCGTCGACCGACCCTTCGCAATTAAGCCCAGCCGTGGTGACTATTCTATTTTCACCATTACCGCTGATAACTTCTTCGATGATCAGCCCTGAAAAGGTCTCGATAAACAGTTCACCCGCCAACAAGGCAACTTCTGCAGCTTCAAAGGCTTGCTCTCGCTGTACCGTATTAAGAGTCATCTTCTCGTTGAAAAAATTAGACCTCAACGACGTAACGCCCAGCAAAGTACTCACGAATAAGAAAACCAGTGAGATAAGCAAGGCAATGCCGTTGCTGTTTGGTATGTTTTGCAGATTTTTCATTTAAATATTATTGATTGCCGAGTGATGGTGCGCAAGTGAATTACTAACATGTGGCTAGTTATTCTTGTTGCCGCCCCCCATACCACCACCGCCAACCGCTGCCGTGGTGCAAGTCTCAATTCCATTATCTGGTTCACCATTATTTTCATCGACCGCATCGCAGATGGCGTAGGCCAAATTGTCGTCTAAGCCACGATTGCGTAATTTAATGGTGCTGTTGAGCGCGTAACGAAGGGTTAAATCACTATCCGCGTGGGTGAAGTCAATACCATCGAGTAGGGTATAGGGGGTGCCCAGCGCATCGCTTTGGTCTTGGTCGGTTGCCGCATTCGGCGACATGAATAGTAAGCCCACACGCACACTGACGATGGCGTTCCAATCGGAGACCTGATGCGCACTCACATAACGATTAGGATTATCGTCCCCGGTAACATCTTCGCCATACAGTAGCTGCATGGTTTCAACGCCTTCGACTAATTCTTCTAGCTTTGCATTAACAGTTGCGGGCGTCTCAGCGCTAGATGGCACGCCTGAGCTATAGCGAAACAACGAGGGTAATCCACTCGAGCCGCGACCAATGTAAAAATAGGTTTGACTGAATCCAAAGAACGTATCATTGAAATCATAGTCTCTAGACCAGCTGTTAGTTGACCCCGTGTGACGGTTGCCGGGATCGCCGACGCCCTTTCCTTCGCTGGCATTAATGCTGACCTGATTGCCATTGCCATTTGACAGATGTTGAAATAATTCAGCTTCAGAACAATTACCGACCAGCATGATGCTGTTATTTTCGAGCCCGTGAGCGTTTTGCACAACAATCGGCGTACTATTGTCATTGTGACTCTCGATGGTGAGGTCTAGTTCGGTAAACTTTTTGAAGTAGATAACGTCAGAACCGGCTACAACGCGACCGATCAATGTGGCGGGTAAATTCGGATTGCTACCACCCGGCGCTTGATTCCATGCGCCGCCTTCGGAGGGGCGAACCAGTGGTATCCCACTCAGCTGAAATGCGTTATCACCAGAATCGCCTGATGACGTGCCAGCGTACTCCCAGCCCTGTACCGAGGCTTGAAAGCTCAGAAATTGAGATGGGTCACCATTCAATTTGTTGCGAATTCGACCAATACAGCCTGAATAGCCGGCATCACGAATGCCTTTAGTCAGAAAATGCAGCCCAAATCGAGCATTCTCTTGCACACGGCTTACACCTTCGGTAACGCGCGACGTCTGCCGGGTTGCCATATAGGACTGTACCACCGCGGCGGTAAGTAACAACCCTAGAGTAATTGCAACTAACAACTCGACTAGGGTATAGCCTTGCTGTTCATTTAGTTTATTAAAAGTGTAATTTGGCATGCGTATAACCTGTCTAATATCCATCGATGCGTCTGAATGTTTTTTATCGCTTTAATAGGCAATTAATTACTCACTTGAAAATGATAAACAAACTCCTTGGATTCATCCGAAATACCGTCAATACCATCTTCGTCAATATCTTTTCGGTAGCGGTCTTCCCACTTTATTCTCATTGAATAGAGCAGATGCGAATCATCGTAACTAATATTTACGCGTGCGTTGGGCAGCAGAGTCCTTGCTTGTTCGCGCCAATGGTAGAGATCAAATTGGCGCATTTCATTGCTCGAGCAGGTATCGCCGTTGAAACAACTAATCTTAGCTATCGTTCCACCTTCATCAATCGAGTAATTTTCCGCGGCTTCAGGGTTCGCTCTTATTCGATCGATCATGTCATAGGCTAGAAACGTAGCCTGAGTTCGCACATAAGATTCATAGGAGAGTTTAAGTGAGGTGCTTTGTAATGCTGCCAGACCCAGCAAGCCAATTGAAATGATGATTATTGAAACCAATACTTCAACTAAGCTAGTGCCGGCTTGCAGACGATTACACTGGGTCATGGCTTTACCTGACTGATTGCATGGTTTCAATGTTATGCACACTCATCCGGTACGATTGCACGCTCGCGGCTGATCTTGCCCGAAAGAGATACTCGTATTAGATAGCCGTTTTCACCGATGCGATCATCACAGATCTGCATTTCTACCGCGGGGCTATCAAATAGAAATCCATTGGAGCCGAAAGATACGACGCTATCGGCGTTGGTGTCGGTGACCACAATGTTTTGATCGCCGGCTAGATCGATTTGTTGGATTAAGGTGTCGGTGGCAGGGGCATAAAGGCGTTTCGCTACCGTCAATGTCTTAATCGGTGCTGCATAGAGAATAAATCCAGTATTCCAATGACTGGCGGTACCACCACAAGTGGGTGTGGTGGTATTCGCATTATTAGAATGACATAGAAATGTAGGCACACTGCGTGAAATAGCAATTTGGCGTGCCAACTTTAAGCCAACCACTAAATCGTTGGCCTTTGCTGCGAGCCGATTATTTTTAATAGATGCGCTAAAATCGGATGTTGCGAAAGCAATCAATAGTGCAGCAATCGCGATCGTGGCCATTAATTCAATTAAGGTGAATCCCTTGCTCGCTGCAAAGCGGTTAGCGTTGCCTAGGCCACAGACCTCATTGGAAAAGTTTGAATTAGAACTGTGTTTGGACATTTTGCACATGCGTATCATTATTATGGTCCGCAATTTTAGCGTAGAAACTCTCTTCACGCATGCTAGAAAAGAGGCCGAGTTTCGGATGGTGCGTGATCTCTATTTTCTATTGCGTACAATGTTAGAGCTAAACTTACTGAAGCACATGTTTTAAAAGACATTCGGTTAATTGTGGGCGATAAGCGGTTGATTTTTCGATTAATTTAATTTATCTGCATTGCTGGCTATTGTTCAATGAAGCGTTACTATTAACGCATGAGTAAAACAGGAAACTTTACCATCCCTTGTTTATGCAGGAATAGTTCCCTGTTGGTGGTTAGGTTTAACGCTTTTAGGGCTATTCAAACAACTTGAGTTAAACCATGTTTGGACGTATTGCGCATTGTGATCTCTATTTTCTATTGCGTACAATGTTTGAGCTAAACTTCCTGCGGCACATATTTTAAAAGACATTTGTTTAGTTATGCGCGGTAAGTGATTGATTTTGCGATTAGTTTAATTTAGTTGCATTGCTGGCTATTCTTCAAGGAAGCGTTACTATTACCGCATGAGTACAACAGAAAACTTTACCATCCCTCGTTTATGCAGGAATAGTTCCCTATTGGTGGTGGTGCTTGTGACCCAAATGTTTGCATTGATAGTGGCATTGCTACTACGCCAAGATGAATTTTTAACCCGACTCGGCGCTATTTCACTCTACTGCCAATGGATCGCTCTGATGTCAACCGCGGCGCTTTGCGTGTGTAGTACTAGATTGAATCGTGTAAGCAACGCGGTTGCGATTATTGGTACCGGCGTGTGTTGTTTGTTGCCTGCCTTACTCACTGAATTTTGCAGTCAGTTTTTTGTTCTCGGGCGTGGTTGGAACACTTTCGATAGTGGTCGTTTTTGGTCGTATAGCGCGGTGGCGTTTGTAATTACAATATTGGTGATCAGATTGTTTTCAATTTTAGCGCTAATTGAATTGCGCAATAAGGCTGAGATGTCTTTGCGTATTCAGGCGCTTCAATCCCGAATTCGGCCACATTTCTTATTTAATAGTTTGAACACGATTGCCGAGCTAACCAGTACCAATCATATTCAGGCTGAGCAAGCAATTGAGTCTTTATCGGTTTTGTTCCGCGCCAGCCTAGAGAATGAAAAACGATTTCATAGTTTACAAAGCGAGCTTAGGCTTTGTCATCGTTATGTGGATTTAGAGCGCTGGCGATTGGCGGAACGTCTGCATATCGAATGGTCGGTGAACATTGCCGACCTGGGTATGCATCAGGTGCCTAAGTTGATCCTTCAGCCATTATTAGAGAACGCGATTTTGCATGGCGTGCAAGACGACGGGCAGATAAATGTAAAAATTGATGTGCGAGAAACCAAACACGACCTGTCTTTAATGATCGAAAACACGAT
>CAWUWF010000119.1:0-23794 GCA_963925935.1 uncultured Arenicella sp.
GCTGATGGTCCAGATGAGGTCCATATTAGAGCTATTGCAGGCCAAGAAATCGCTTTGCGACGCGAATCATTCGGTACATCTGCAGCCTACCTGACTCCGTTTAAAAATGGATAACCGTTAGAATGAAAAAAGCGCAGAACATCGGTAACATATCGATAGATTTGGTCGGTCTTGGCGAGGCTTATATGGACGGTTGGTAGATTGCCAACAACTGGATAAATTGTTTTTCACTTACCAATAAAGGTTTAATTTTGACCAGCTAATAACGGTGCACAAAAAAAGATTTAAACCGTGCGTAGGTATACTCAAAAACAATTAGTCTGTAGACTGCGCTGCCTTAATTCTTATACCATTCGGACCACGTTTTGATCTCCACAGCAAACATCACCATGCAATTTGGCTCAGAGCCATTGTTTGACAATATTTCAGCTAGATTTGACAAAGGTAACCGTTACGGTTTAATCGGTGCTAATGGTTGCGGTAAATCAACCTTAATGAAGATAATGAGCGGCGACCTAGAGCCAAGCTCGGGTAACGTATCGATTGCGCCTGGTAATAAGCTAGGTACCTTGAGTCAGGATCAGTTCGCGTTTGAACAATACACGGTGATTGATGCTGTGATTATGGGTGACCGGGAGTTGTGGGCTATCAAGACCGAGCGTGAGCGCATTTATGGCTTGCCTGAGATGTCTGAAACCGATGGCATGAAAGTAGGCAATCTTGAAGCGGAATTTGCCGAGATGGATGGCTACACTGCAGAGAGTCGCGCGGGCGATATTTTGCTAAATGCAGGTATCGAAGAAAAGCTACATTTTGGCTTAATGAGTGAAGTTGCACCTGGGCGTAAGCTACGCGTGTTACTGGCACAAGCCTTATTCGCCAATCCAGATATCTTGTTACTAGATGAGCCAACCAACAACTTGGATATCGACACAATTAATTGGTTGTGCGTGGAGCTGAATAAACGGTCTTGCACCATGGTGATTATCTCACACGATAGACACTTTTTGAATTCAGTTTGCTCGCACATGGCTGATATTGACTATGGTGAACTGCGAATCTATCCCGGCAACTATGAGTATTTCCAGGCTGCTGCAGGCCTGATACGTGAACAGTTGCTAGCAGGTAACACGCGCAAGAGTGCCGAAATAGAAGAGTTACAAGACTTTGTTAATCGCTTTGGTGCGAATGCCTCTAAAGCCAAGCAAGCGAGTTCTCGTGCTAAAAAGTTAGATAAAATTAAGCTAGATGATGTTAAGCAATCGAGCAGAATGACACCGAAACTTAACTTTAAGCAGCATAAAAAATTACACCGTAATGCCGTGGTACTTGAAAACCTGTCGCATGGCTTTAATGACGAAACCTTGTTTACCAGTAATGACGTGATCTTCGATGCCGGCTCACGCTGGGCGGTACTCGGCGAGAACGGGTCGGGTAAAACGACATTTCTACGTTGCTTGATGGAACAGCTCACCCCAAACAACGGTAGTTATAAATGGTCTGAGAACGCGGTGATTGGTTACTTTCCGCAAGATAATACGCTGGACTTTGATAACGAGATGACCTTGTTTGATTGGATGATGCAGTGGCGTACTCCCAAGCATGATGACCTTAAGGTTCGCGGTTTGTTGGGGAATTTACTGTTTACTGAAGACGACTTTAATAAGAAGGCCAAGGTCTGTTCAGGTGGTGAAAAAAATCGCCTATTATTTGGTAAGCTAATGATGCAAGACACCAATGTATTGATTTTGGATGAGCCAACCAATCACATGGACATGGAAGCCATCGAAGCGCTAAATAACGCGTTGAAAGTATATGAAGGCACCTTGATTTTTGTCAGTCATGACCGTGAGTTTGTTTCAACACTGGCCAACCGAATACTCGAAATCAAAGACAAAAAGATGATTGTTTATGAAGGCACTTACGACGAATACCAAACGAGTAAAGGGCGAGTTTAAAAACTAATTTCTCGAATATAAACAATTAACTATAGTGCTTAATTAAAGCATTTTCAACCAATAGAATGTACTGCCGGATGAAATTAATGCTTTAAGCATGCTAGATACCAATGTACTTAAGGCCTTTCAAGCAGACAGCCACTGACATATTGTATGTCATTCACCCAAACTAGCCAGATGCCACCGGCAAGACCAAAGGGAATAGGTATCATCACAATGACTGGCTCAATGATGTTGCGAAAATTGAAGTAAAGCATCAAAAAAGTAATGAACAGAGTGCCCGGCGCGATGATTTGTAGCCAGTGTAGCTGCGCTTTGCTAGCCGTCAGCTCCTAGGTTTAGCACGTTACTTATAAGTCTATCTAAGCAGACCTTAAGCAGCGCTGAGACTATCTGCGTTTTAAGGTAAGATCAGCTAACACAATTTCTACCGATCCGAATAACTTGAAAACCAGCCGTCTCTCACAAAAAATTCATAAATGGCTAGGCTTACTGGTAGGCGTACAGCTGGTTATATGGACCATCAGCGGGTTTTACATGGTGGTGATCGATATCAATATTATTCACGGTGACCACTTAGTACAACCGCCGGCCGAATTAAGCGCCGAAAGCGTGCGTAGGTTTTCCACTAACCTGCCCCAGCTAACAAAAACCTATCCACAGGCACAAGCGCTATCACTTGAATCCTTGGCTGGCCGCGCGGTGGTAAAAGTAAAGACCTCAAGCGGTACACTATTACTCGATGCACTGAACGGTGAAACGATTGCCCCAATCGACAGCAGTAAGATCAATCAGCTGGCAAACATCTATTACGCTGGGACTGGGGAGATACAGAACGCTACTTTGATCGAGTCAAACCCGCCTAGAGAAATCGGAGCTCGGCCGCTACCTATATGGCGCGTTGATTTTGACGATGTTTGGGGCACTACATTGTATATTTCACCTACCAGCGGTGCACTGGCCACACGCAGACATACCCTTTGGCGTGTCTTTGATTTTGTCTGGATGCTGCACATCATGGACTATGACGAGCGCGAAGATATAAACAATACACTGCTGCGAATAGTATCAATTCTGGCATTGCTGCTAGTCTTAAGCGGTATCTGGTATCTCTATTTTAGACTAAATGTGAAGTCCTGGTTTAGCAAGGTGCGCTCATGAGACTGAGAACCTTACATAAATGGTTGGGGATTGTGATTGGCATACAGATATTAATTTGGGTGACCAGCGGCACCATCATCAGCCTGCTTGATCAGCAAATTGTCTCGGGGCGATCGACAAAGCAAGCCGCACCTGCAAAGCAAGTACTGGCAAATGCGGCTGACCTAGTACCGCTACAAATGCTAGGCCTGAGCGTTGACGAACCAATCATTTCAGTGCGTCTTGAACGTGTTGTTTCTCAGCTGGTCTATCGAATCAAAACGACCACTCAAACTCGATCCTATAACGCCGAGACCGGCGCAATTTTTAGTCTCGAACAACAATACGCAAGCCAAATTGCCTCGCACAGCTATGCTGGCCAAGGTTCGTTGCTCAACAGTAGTTATCTGCCTGATGGTTCAGAGGAAGTTCCAGGCGCTGGCGCTGTGTGGCGCATCGACTTTGATGATGGCGTTGCCACACGAGTTTATGTTTCCGCGTTGGATGGCGCTGTGGTGGCGCACCGTAACTGCTATTGGAAGGTCGTCGACTTCCTGCTCATGTTGCATTTCATGGACTACTTCCGGGCCCACCACTTTAACAATCCTCAGATCATTATTGTCGGATTTTTTGCGCTGTGGCTTACCCTATCGGGACTGCTATTAGTCAAAGCAAACTTTAGACGCCGGGACTTTACTTGGCGCGGTTTAACGCGCTAACCGCCAGATTGGATGGCGTTAATAAGCTGAGTAAAACGAACGGTCAAGAAGTTCCACTTAGTGTGGCATCTTCTTCTTGGTATCACTAACTGTAGTCATGGATGAGCAAGCCAGACGGCCTGACACCTTTTATTTGGTTCCGAGATTCGCTAGATTGCGTTTTTTAAACAACCTAAGCAGCCCCCGAGTAACAAACGGCAGTAGTCCTACCAAGACTAAGGCCGCTATCATGCTTGGGGTAAAAACACCAGACAGGCTATAGCCCTCAATTGCACCTAATTCGGCACCAAAGTGCACCAAAATGGCGGTCATCGGAACCATTCCGGCTAAGGTCGCAAAATAAAAATGACTTATTTTCATTTTGGTAAGACCCATTAATAGATTTAGTAGCCAAAAGGGGATTACCGGAACCATGCGTAAACTAAACACATAGAATGCCCCGTCCCTTTCAACCCCGCTGTTGACCTTATCGTACTGCCTAGAAAAACGTTGCTCGATAAAATCATGGAGTAAATAGCGAGATGATAAAAAGGCAAGGGTTCCGCCGATAGAGCAAGCCAGCAGCGCCAAAGGTATGCCAATAAGACGGCCAAAAATCATCCCTGTCGCGATAGATAAAACGGCACTCGCCGGTAGCGAAAATGCAGTAGCCAGCAAATAAATTGCAAAGAACCCAAGCGCTGTGGAAACCGGAGACTCTTGATACAGGGATTGATAATACTTGAGGTCCAAGAGCTGGTCGCCACCGAGAATAAAATAGCTGGTGATGACCGAGACAATCAGAGTAGTAAGCGCTAGTTGTTTTTTGTTCATTAAGGATGAAATTTTGTAATAAAAAACCAACTCTTATTATACTTAATTGGCCACCCTAGAATGTGATGGGGCTTAAGCAGTCTTGTCACGATAATTAATTCACCAAGAGCAACAATTCTATTTAGAGTCGTGGAGAGTGCTTCTTGTTAAGGTCTACTCGCTTAAACGTAACTGGGTCAGATTCGGGTCTTTGGCGATATCTGCTTCGTGAAACGGAAAATCAATCCACTCACCACGGGAATACAGTTCAGTTAAATCTGAGTAGTGCGGGCTGTCCGGTTCTTGAGACTGACTATAGGTGAGAATGCCACGAGGCACGACTTTGCCAGCGTCGTCCCATGATATGAATTGAATAATGCTGTTGCCGTGAATAATGGGGCTATAGCCTACCCCCGCTTCGTCTGAAAGCTGGGTGACGGTCATTGAAAACGCACCACTCCAACCCTCACCACCAGCGATCGGTATTTTTCGACCATTACGTTGTGCGTACTGAATATCGCCTAGGCTTGCGTCTAAGGCTATTTCAGCTTTGGCTAAACGCTGTTGAGCTTTCTCTATGGCGCCGATCAGTTTTGTTCTAACTGTTTGATCTAATATGTTAAGACCTGCGGGCGTGTTTTGGGGGTCTTCTACATCAAACGTAATGCGATAGATGCTTTGATCAGTGCGCAAAGTGCGCATTATCTCAGTCCATATATGCGCGCCTTTACTTTCGATGCGATGGGTTCGATCCCAAGCCTTCAGTACAGTACAGCTGCCGCTGATGCTGCTGTTTCCAGGAGTACATAATGTCAGTAAATCGTCTAACAACAACTCAGCACCATAGTTGCGATGTGAGTCGATCAAGCTGCTTATCTCGCTGGCTTTTATTGGCCCAGCAACGAGCAATTCATCGACAAACTTTAAGCCTGCGCGGGTACGTAAACTGCGCGCGGTTCGCTCCGAACCGATAATGGGTGAGAAACCTTCTAATGGCGCGTTGGGGTTGCTTAACCAATAGCTGTCGTTGGAATTAGTAACGTAGTCGTCGCGAATCAGTTTTGGTAAAGACTCTGGTGGCATAGTGCCTGCTACTTTTGCGTCTTTAGAGCTGAGCCAAGCACAGTCCGTTTTGCTGCCATCGAGAACCACCATTTGCGAGCGGCCTACTTTCGCTTCGCCGGTTTGACAACGTGAGAGTAACTCTGCGTCGACGTTTGGCACTGCCGAAATATCAGCATACAAGGCATTGCCCTGACTGTCAGCGGCAATGGTATTGACCCACGACACACCGCCAAGACTCAGCGCGCTTACAACTTCTTGTACGTTGCGGGCATTCGACATAGCGTTGTAAGTGGCCGCCGATTGAAAGTTTTTAAGGTTGGCATCTCTAACAGAGTACGCGGTTGTGGTGTTCCAAGGCAGATCGTCTCTCACCACAATTGGGCCATAATGGCTGAAGAACACCGTAGCCGTTTCTTGACCTGTTGCAGTAGCCAAGCTTACTTCTCGCGCTTGCATAGTTTTGTAAGCATCACCAAAGCGGTATTGGGTTGGGTGGTCGGGGTGCAATTCCAATTTATACAAGGTTGCACGCATGCCGGTTGACACCGTATGTGACCACGCTATGTCGTGATTAAAGCCTATTGAAACGCCCGCAGTGGACAACAAACTGGTGCCCATCACGTCTACCTCACCGGGCACTGTCATGTGTATTAAATGAAAGCGCGACGGCCCGGACCAAGGGTAGTGTGGATTGCCAAACAAGACACCTCGCCCGTTTTCAGTCACGGCTCGTCCAAACGCAATGGCGTTACTCGCCAAGGGTGGGCTATCGGAACCTGATGCCGCTGTAGGAATGCTGGAAACGGCCTGCGTTGGATCATTACTGGGTGGCTTAGCCGCAACAATATTATTCAAATATTGGCCTAAGCCATAGCGAATGCCTACCCCTACCGAGAGACGGTTAATGTCATCAATGGTAATCGGCTGCACCCATTTTACGCCCTGGCAGGATTGCGGTAATGCATCACTGTTATCACGTAGATACCGATTATAGCCAGCGACATAGCCGGCACTGAATAATTTCGCTCTTGGCGTTTGCGCGGCGGTGTATTGGGCTAATAATGAATCGGTTACCACGGCGCGGTGAAATAAGTCACTGGCGCGTGTTTTTCCTCCAAAATACGGCATCAGATTACACTTCACCGTCATCACATCTCGTGCAATCACGCAGATACCATCAGTGGCAGTGGCGTAAGCATAGCCGTAGCCAAGGCTCTTCCAATCATCGGCTTTTACGTGCGGAATACCGTAGCTTGTCCAACGAATATCAACATCAATATTGTTGGCTGGTTCAGTGATTTTTGATGAAAGTGATTGGCTAGCACAGCCGACAGTCAAGAAACAGATAGCGGCCAGTGCCGAGCCGCGAAGGGTCATAGATTGCATAGTAGGACTCTTATTCATAAGACTTTTTGATAGTGATTTTTGATAGTACTTCTAGATAGGGCTTTGTATTTCAACGGAGTGGACCTATACGTCGGGCGTGGATAAATAAAAGTGCCGGTACTTACCCCGCCACCTCACTACTCAAACCCCATCCTCAGAAAATCGTTAGACAGTTAAACCTTCAAGACCTTCTTCAACGGTAGATCCCGATAACGTTTGCCACTGGCGTGGAATACCGCATTGACGATGCTGGGTGCAATTGCTGGAAAGCCTGGCTCGCCAACACCACCCGGCGGTTGATCGGAGTCAACTAAATGCACAAACATTGGCGGTACTTGGTTCATGCGCGCAACTGGATACGAGTCAAAATTGCCTTGCTCCACTGCGCCATCTTTAACCGTGATTTCGCTATAAAGACCCACTGCGAGCCCCATAATCATAGCGCCTTCCATTTGTGAACGTACTCGGTCTGGGGTTATGACTTTACCGCAATCAATCACGGTGTGCATTTCCAAGACTTTTAGTTTGCCATCGCTAATTCTAACCTTAGTCGCGGCCGCAGAATAAGAGGAGAAGCTTGAGCAAAAGCCAATACCCCAACCCTCGCCATCTGGCAAATCTTCAGCGATTGGGGCCTTAGTGTGCAAGGTGTTTATTACGGCCTTCATTCTAGCCGTATTGGGCATATGCTCGCCGGGTTTATGTCCGTAGTTTCGCCAAGTTTCAAAACCCAGTTGTTTATGATCAAGTGTGCGATCTTTGCCAATCAGGTTCATCCACATTTGCTGGGTGCTAATGCCAGCTTTGGCTGCCAACTCGTCAACAAAACAACTCATCGAAAATGCATTATGGATGTTTTGCACTGCACGGAACCAACCGATGCGAACGTGTGCTTTGGCCTCGGTTTTTTCGACGCTCAAATTATTAAGATCAAACGGTAGATCGCCAAAACTCTGAGACAATGATAGTGCCCTAGGATATTTAGTGGCCTGATCAAACAAGGCAAATATCGCAGGGTGGGCAACACGCGAAACAAAATTGTCGGCGCTCTGACCATCTTTAGTCAATTCGGCTTTGTAATAATTGGCCGAAATTGAATGATAAAAACCGTGTTGGGTATCGTCCTCTCGGCTCCAAATCACTTTGACTGGTTTACCCGTCGCCTTAGCAAGCTCCACCGCTTCAACAGTGTAATCATTCTTACTCTTGCGACCAAACGCACCCCCCATAAACGTGTTGTTCAATACAACTTTGTCCGAATCTGTCTTGGGGTCATAACCTAGCTCCGTTAGAACTAAGGTTTTACCCCACTGCGGCGCCTGAGTGCCAGTCCAGACAGTGCAGATGCCATCCTCGATAACCGCTGTGGCGGCGGGTGTCTCCATCGGCGAATGATTGTGATACGGCATTGTGTAAATTGCTTCAAGAGTACGCGCATCATCGTACTGATGCTTATAAACATCACCTTGGGTGCGAATCGGCACGCCCTTAGATTGTACTGTCTTAACTAACTGTTCTTTATAGCTGTCGCTGTTGTGCTCTGCATTGGGGCCAAGATCCCACTCAATCGTGAGCTTTTTACGCCCTTCAATCGCAGCCCAAGTATTGGTTGCGAGCACCGCCACCCCTGACATTGGGTTAACCGATACTGGAAATTCGCGATCTTTTAGTCGAATAACATCTACCACGCCCGCAACTTTTAGAGCCTCGAGCGCACTAAATGATTTAACTTTGCCACCGACTGTTGGCGCTCGTTGAATGCTGGCGATCAACATGCCAGGAATTCGTACATCCTGCGCGTACTGTAATTCGCCACGCACTAATTTGTCATGCGTTTGCAGCGCAAGGTCGGTGCCGGTAAGCGTGAGCTCATCATCGCTGCGCAATGTTAGTGAAGCTGGGTCTGGCATTTCCAAGAGAGCCGCTTTAGCTGCCAATTCGGCAAAGCTCAGTTTTTTTCCGGAAGATAAATGGGTAACACCATGGTCATGAGCTCTGACTTCGGTTTTTTTTACTTGCCACTGATTCGCAGCCGCTTGTTCCAACATGTCGCGAGCCACCGCACCCATGCGCCGAGTAAAATCATAATGAACACGAATCGATGCAGAACCACCGGTGCTCTGGTTACCATATTTTGGATCGGCACCGCCTAGAACGGCTGACACACGATCCCAATTGGCGCCCATCTCATCAGCGATGATTTGCGGCACACTGGTTACAATGCCCTGCCCCATCTCAGCGCGCTGACACACAATAGTGGTAGCGCCATCACTGGCAATGCTGACGAAATGCCCGAGTTCAGCTGCTGCCACCGGGGTGTCTGTGACAGCTGCATCGGCTAAATCCGTTGATGACAAACTGCCAGCGATCACCAAACTGCCACCAGCAATGCCGGTAAGCTTCATGAAATCACGTCGATCAAGTAATTTAATACTCACAATTAGGTCTCCTCACGAATAGTTTGGGCTGCCTGCTTAATCGCCGCCTTGATTCGTGGGTAAGTACCACAACGGCAAATATTGCCCTGCATACTCTGCTCTATTTCTTCTTCACTGGGATTATCATTGCGTTTGAGCAACGCAACCGCGCTCATCATTTGTCCGCCCTGACAATATCCGCACTGCGCCACTTTGTGATCTAACCAAGCTTGCTGAATCGGGTGTAGTTCACCACCGTCAGCTAAGCCTTCTAAAGTCGTTAAATTCTTATCCTTCGCTACCGACACTGGGGTAAGACATGAACGTATTGGGCTACCATCCAAATGCATAGTGCAAGCCCCGCATAGACCAACACCACAGCCAAATTTTGTGCCGGTCAGACCGACTAGGTCACGCAGCACATAGAGTATTGGCATATTTGGATCAACTTCGAGATCGTATTGTTGATTATTGATCGTTAGTTTCATAAACACAGGGCCCTTGGCTGTAGTTCTAATTGCGTATAAGAAATGGGCTCAGGTGCTAAATTGGTCACTTGCTGCCTTGATTAACGTGAGCATACACGCTACTAGAGCCATCTTTATTGAGTAGTAGTACTTGATAGTAATCCTTACGGTCGCCAACTTCCATACCGGGGCTGCCCATCGGCATTCCGGGCACTGATAAGCCAATGACATCCTCTGGGGGATTAGCCAGAAAGGTCTTAACGTGCGCGGCCGGCACATGACCTTCGAAAACGTAGTCGCCCGACGCGCTTACCACAACCCCAGTATGACAAGATCGATAACGGCCTTCGACCTTGTACTTAGCTTTAATCAGCGATAAATCGTCCAACTCCACCACCCTTGATACAACGTTATTGTCGCTCATGTGATCAACCCATTTTTGGCAACAACCACAAGTAGGCGATTTATAGACCGTCATTATCGGGTCGGCGGAGTAAACCTTGGACAACAGTGATACTGTTATCAGCGCAGTAAATAGAATAATTTTTAATTTCATGGTAATAGTGTACAACGTTAAACTTAACTTTAGATCAAGGTTTATTGAAGATCGTCTATTCAGGGAGTTCTGTTCTACACTTTTTGCAAACCGCGTTGTGAACCCTGTTGATACTAACAGCAGGAGTCACAAAAGTTTCTACAGGATAAACGATCTAGAAAACTAGCGATTGCGACCATACTTTTCATGTGAGTCAACAAACTCATTTGCCACCACCGCATTTGCGATTGAGATATCCCCCGCAGCGACCAAACCAGCAACAATCTCCGCTAGTTTCTTTGCCTTGCCGGTGCCAACGCAGTCGAGCATCTCTAGACACTCTCGTTGGGTTGCAAGGCCGGTACCACCGCCGAAAGTTGCAACAATAATAGAAGGCAACGTCCAAGACCAATATAAGTCTCCATTGTCGAGCGCTTTGGTAAACGTTTGCCCAGCATGCGATTCAACCACATTAGCTTCGTCTTGGCCTGTGGCTATAAAAAAAGCGGCGATACCGTTGGCAGAATGACCGCCAGTGTATGATGCGCCCGCAAGCAAACTACCCTGACTGGTAATGTCGCGCATATTCTGTACAGCCTCAGCAGTGGTTCGCATTAGCTTTTCCAATACTTCCTTTTTCAAAACAACTTCAGCAATTACTCGTTTCCCCCGACTATGCAGATTATTCATATGCGAATGCTTTTTGTCGGTATCCATCCCGCCACTAAATGCGTAGGTCACAATCTCACCCGGATATTCTTTTTGTATCCACCCGCACGCTAGATGCGTAGCCTTGGACACCATGTTTTGCCCAGCCGCATCGCCGGTTGAATAATTCCAACGCATATAAAGCGTATTGTGCACCGGCCACCGTTGTACAAATTCAAGTTTTGCGACCGAGCTAGTCGATTCAGCCAATTCTTTGATATGCGTGTAGTTCTCGTCAAACCACTGCATAAACGCCTGAACATCACGTGCAGACTTGAATTTAAACGCAGGCGCGCGCTGCATATAGTCATCAAATACAGTTGTAGTAACGCCACCGCTTTCGGTAATCGCACGCATACCTCGATTGTAACTCGCCACCAATGTACCTTCGGTAGTGGCGAGCGGAATCAGAAACTCCCCCTTGGCATATTGGCCATTGATAAGCAGTGGCCCTGTCACACCCAAGGGCATTTGCGTCATGCCCATGAAATTTTCAATATTGCCTGAGACCTGCTCAGGCGGGGTAGAGAATTGGCCGACATAACTCATTGCTGCGCCAGTTTCGGCTTCAACAAATGCGCGTTTCTGTGCTGCTGACTCTAGCGTGTAATCATTCGATTTATTGCGAGGGATAGCTTTTCTGGACATAGGAGTTCTCAGTTAGTTTTTAAAAATAATTCGGTTTTTACTATTTATTACAGGTTTAGCGCTGACAATCTGGCTATGGTCCGAAGCAAGGACTACCCAGTATTGAAAATATTAACACTCAGTGCTTCTTCTAAAAAGCTAAATAGTTTACATTTGAGTCATGGCTGACCCTATCGACTTTTCCATCACTAAGATTTCAAGTATTCTCAGTGAACCCTTGGTCGCCCATATTCAATCGGTTGCAGAGCAAAAGGCCTTCACAAAAGGTGAGCAAATTGAACAGCACGGCACCCCGTCCACGCATATATCCTTAATTCGCTCGGGCACAGTCCGCTTAGGTGTTGATGGTGTTGATGGCTCCCAGTTTAATATGTCGATCTTAGGTCAAGGAAATTCCTTTGGTGAAATCTCAGTGTTCCTGCGCGAGCCGAGCAGACATAATGTGCACGCTGAAACGGATGTGGTACTAGACCGGCTGTCGCTAAGCCTGATCAATCAAATCATGCTTAGCCATCCAGAATTCAGCCACGCTATGCTGACAATCGCCTACGCACGATTTCGTTCTATGCTTGACTATATTGGCGATGCAGTCAGACAGCCGATTGAGGTGAGAGCCGCAAAACTGATCGTGGATATCTGCAACAGCTCGTCCAGCAATAGTACAATCGTGTGCCGACAAATTGATCTAGCACATGCGTTGGGTGTGTCACGGGTATCAATCGGTAAGGCGCTCAAAGAATTAGATAACAAACGCCTGATTGAAGTGGGCTATGGCAAGATTACGATCCCCTCGCAAACATATTTAGAGTCATACATTGCCGACAAAACATCTTGATCAGCAAGCGCATTAGGGTTGGGCAACATTGAGAGCCTGCATACCTATTTTGTAAATCTTGCCATTTTTCATAACAAAGCTGACGTTTTGAAGTAGAGCAACCTCTTCTAGCGGGTTCCCATTGACTGCAATGATATCCGCCAGTTTGCCGACCGCTATTTCACCGACGTCATCTATTCCTAGAAGGTCTGCTGCGTTAATAGTGGCCGTTCTTAGCACCATTGCAGAGCTCATTCCATAGTCAATCAAGTCCTGGAATCCATCCGCATTTTGCCCATGCGGGTACAAGCCTGCGTCAGTACCATAGGCAATATTCACCCCAGCTTTAATTGCGCGTTGATGGCTTTTTATTCCCTGTTTGATAACCTCAAGCCCTTTTGGAGGAAGGTTTGGGTCCTGCAGCGAAGCCTTATTCATTACAGGTGTAGTTGGCACCAAATAAGTGCCACGCTTCTTCATTTCTATGATGATTTCATTGGTCAAAGTGGAGCCATGCTCTATTGATGCTACCCCAGCCTTGACTGAGGCTAAAATTGCATCAGCACCATGGGCGTGGGTTGCTACCTTCAAACCATGTTTTTCAGCCTGTAATACAACGGCAGCAACTTCTTCGTCAGTGTATGTTTGCGAGCCCACAGGTTTTTCACCGCGCGCAGAATTTGTAAAGCCTGCGGTACCATAGAGTTTAATTACACCAGCGCCCATCGCCGCCTGATGATTTACAGCGTCGATCAGTTCGCTTTTATTGTTTGCGATTCCAACTTTCGGCAGAGACTCCACTGGTGGAAAAATATGCGAATAGTCAGTAGGCCCCGAAACATTAATGCCGTGTCCTGCGGGTACAATACGCGGTAGAGAAAAGCCCTCCTGCGCTGCTAGCTTGCTCAAGGTAACGTCGACAAAATACCAACCGTCCAAATCTCTAACGGTAGTAAAGCCGGCCATTAGGGTTCTGTACCCATTACTAATCCCGGCTATGACAAAATCGGTTTCGCTGTAGCTCATAGCCTGTCGAATTAACTCTGGCGTGTCGTTAGTTCCGATCATCAAATGCGTATGAGCATCGATGAGCCCTGGCAACAAAGTAGCACCACCCAGATCAACTATCGTTGACCCTTTAGGGATGACTTGAGGATTAATTTCTGTAATAAAGCCATGATCTATAACAATGACTGCTGGCTGAACCAGTCTTCCTTGTCGGATATCGATGTAACCCGCGGCTTTAAGGGTAATAGATTGTGACTCCAGATGATCATCCAGAATAACTAGCTGAGCGCGAGCAAAAGAAGAAATCGTCAAAGACAAAGCGATGACTATCAACGAGCCATAAAATCGAAAATCTAAACGGTACATTAGCAAAGTCCTATTAACGGTTTACGGTTGAGGGATACACTCGTTGGCCTTGCTTGATGGTTTCCAGCACGCGTATATCTTTAATCGTCATCGGGTCGACCCGCAGAGGATTTTTCGAAAGAATAACCAGATCCGCAAGTTTGCCGGGTTCTATCGAGCCCTTACTTCCGTCTTCGAAGTTTTGGTAGGCGGCATGAATGGTAATCCCCTTCAAAGCATCCATCACCGAAACACGCTGATCTGGACCCAGCACCTTACCGCTACGAGTAATCCTATTTACCGCACTCCAAACAAGGTGCAACATATCGGGAGGAACTATAGGCGCGTCGTTGTGTAAGGTATATGTCATCTGGCTATCGACTGCAGATTTAACCGGGCTGATACGCGCAGCACGCTGTGGCCCGAGCACCGAATCACGATGCCAGTCTCCCCAAAAATAAGTATGCGACACAAAAAATGAAGGGAGTATCTGTAAGTGACTCATTCGTTCCAATTGGTCATTGCGCACGGTCTGGGCGTGGATCATCGTTGTTCGGCGATCGCCTATGCCGTATTTTTTTGCTGCTAGCGCCACCGCATCAATCATTTGTTGTGCAGCCGCATCTCCATTCGCGTGAACTAATGTATGCCAACCCTTTTGGTAGAACAATTGCATGTATCGGTTGGTCTCTTCGGGCTCTAAAATGGAGTAGCCCCTGTAGTCTTCTTTTTGATTAGAAGGTGCTCGAAAATACGGTGCTGAGAGAAAAGCTGTTTTACCTTGCGGCGAACCATCTAAACCCAATTTCACTCCGCCTATACGCCAGTGATTACTGTACTGTCTCGATGGAGAGAATTCACCTTGCAGCAAATTCAGATCTCGGTAGGTCGGATACGCAATCAAGTCAAGTTTGAAAAGTCCCTGTTGCGCCGCTAACTTGAACAATTGAAGATTAGACCTCATTGAGGCGCCATCCTGCATCGTAGTAATACCAAAACTGGCGTAAAAGTCTTGCGCGGGACCGATTAGCTTTAAAAGTTTATCCACATCATGGATAGGTAGAAACGGCAACAGCGCGTACATGGCATTTTCTTCCATCACGCCATTGGGTTCGTCAGTACCTTTAAACCTTTGAATTACGCCGCCCTTTGGATCAGCACTGTTAGCATCAATACCGGCAAGTTCAAGGCATTTTGAATTGCAGCTTAAAAAATGTTGCGATACATGAATCAACGCGATGGGGTGCTCGGTAGACACAGCATCGAGATCGGCACGGGTCGGGTGACGTCCTTCGGCCAAGTAGGCTTCGTCATAGCCTGTTCCCAATAGCCAATCACCACTGGCAGTTGAGGCCATTTTTGCACGCAGGATTCGCTGGATATCGGCAATATTATTGGCCGGCCCTACAGGTGGAGCCGCCACGTTCTCAAATGCTAAATACATCGCAGAAGTACTGAAGTGACCATGCGCATCAATGAAGCCCGGCAGTAGCGTAGCGCCCTGTAGATCGACTATGTCAGATTGTCCTCCCGCCTCGGCTAATACTTTGTTCTGCTTGCCAACCGCTAAAATTTTTCCATCACGTATCGCGACTGCCTCAGCATTAGGCTGGGCATCGTTCATGGTGATGATATCGCTGTTAATATAGACCACTGTTGAGTGCTTACCCAAGTAGTCTAGCTTAAGCATTGTATCCTTTTTCTGCGAATTAGACGCCTGGGTACAGGTCGTTAACAACGCTATCACCACTAGGCGCATTACTGCAGCTTTAAACATCAGTTATTGCCCATCAGTATTTTTAATAGGTCTGACTGATATATCGATTTTTCGGGAACTGGGAACCCCCCATTCTGCAGATCAGACTTAGTCACACCCGATAACTGATCGATAATGAAGGCATGTGCTCGGGCTATTTTTTCCATTTGCTCAAAATCAACGCCACCGGCATCCAAATCTGCCGTGGAGTGGTAATACTTGCCTGTTTGAATCCACCCAGAGGAGATAGCATCAAGATCGTTAAAAGGTGGGTGGAATGCCGCTTCATCTGCCGCCGGATCGATATAGACTACATCGCCCATAGGTATGCCATAGTGCATCGCCGCTTGCTTAAACAGATCAATCAATAGCGGACTACGATTAGTCACCAGCAACATCAATGGGTCGGTAATATTAGAACGCGCAACCAGTAGTCCCTCGTCCATAGGTCGCACCATTCCTAAGTGTTCTGGGCGTAGAATTAATAATAAATGCTCTTCCATCAACGTCCTATATTTATCAATAAAAGGTAGTGTGCCGCCTACCCCAGGCACTTCGTGATCGCCCTGAAACAGAAAAATGATGCCGTGCTGGCGTTTGTCAAACGGGATGCGGGCATAGTGTCTCGCCAGTGCAAGATTGAGCGCCACCGACGACCCATTGTCGAACAATCCATAGAAGTAACCATCTACGTGGGTTGGGATAACAATATATTCGCCGGACTGACCGGGCAGTACAGCATAGGTATTGCCACTGATTCTCTGCTCACCCGATTCCATATGGCCCTGCACGTTGAGCTGAACATTAACTGGATTACCCTTTGTGACTCGATCGAGGAGTTTACGCAAATAGAGGCCAGCGTCATCACCAATGCTTGTCCAGGGCAGAGCCAGACCGATGTCATCGCCACCGCCTGGCCCCCCTATGCGACCCGCGACCTGCTCGGCGTTGGGCACATCCCACCACACTACGACACCAGCAGGCTTACCGTAGACTCCAGTCGCCAACCTCGAATAAGCTGTACGTGCGCTGTTTAGCAAAGCGCTAGGCTGCGTGCGCCCCCGTAATAAAACAATCTTATCTTGAATATCTCGACCGTTGAGTTCAGCGGCAGTGCCGTCGCCAACATAGATTAGCTCGGCTTCCAAGCCCTCTGGCGGTGTTGTTGCTGAGCTAAAAGCCGTAATCGGACGGTTGAACTCATAGCTTTGCCCTGGCTTGAAACCCGGGGCTTCCGTCACAATTAGCGTGCAGTTGCTTGGCCTCCATTGAGGAAACCTTGATGGAAACGCATCGTGCTGCACATCGTCAATACCAAATGACTCCAATTGGCGGTATATCCACTGGTGGGCCTTGCGCTCATACTTGGTGCCCTGAATACGGCCCCAGAGAATCTCACCATCGTCGCGCGATTGTCTGGCTATATCTGTGAGAACTTTACCATAGTGCTCTAGCTCAGCAGCCTTAATATCACGTCGCGGGTCATCTTGTTTTGGCAGGTATTGAGGCAGTGCTTCAAGCCCGATAGGAAAGGAATGTGCAGCTCTTTGGGTATCAAGTTCACGCCGATACTGCTGCGGTGTTAAAAAGGAAGCATCCTCAAGCATCTCAACTAGAGCTTGAGGCGATTTGGCCATAGCTTGTTTATTTTCGGGGCTAGTATCCTCTTGAGCCAAGCTTTCAGCAAAGCCTAATACGTTAGCAACAATCAGCGCAAATAAGCAAAACGCCTTCTGACATGCCTGAAAATTCATTGGCTTGTGCCTGACTGTAGAAGATCAGTGAAAATTCGGCGCGGCGCCAAGATTAGCCGACTCTGGCTGCAGTGGCAAAGACTCAACTAGATAAAAGGGGCGTTTAAAAACTTCGCGATCGCCATTAGGCGCCCAGCTCGCCCCAATGTTTCTGAACGGCATATCGTCCACAATTCCACGTGACTGATGTGACTCATAGGAGTTGGTCATGAAAATA
The DNA here is from genome assembly GCA_963925935.1 of uncultured Arenicella sp. Classification (GTDB taxonomy): domain Bacteria; phylum Pseudomonadota; class Gammaproteobacteria; order Arenicellales; family Arenicellaceae; genus Arenicella. The sequence goes on from CAWUWF010000119.1 coordinate 17,730, forward strand.
TCACCTGGCATTGCTAAGTGTTTCTTATCGCCAATCCAGTGCTCTACTGGACCGCTGATCATGTAATAGAATTCGGGAATTGAGTGGCTATGCTCAACGTAACGTGCGTGCGAGCCCCAGACCATCTGCGAGATATTAAAGTCCCAGCCGCCAGCGGGTCGGCTGGCTTGAAAAAGAGCCTTATAGCGCATTACTTCCAGCCAGCGATCTAACAACTGACCAAGGCTATTAATATCCTTAGCCCAGAAAAAATTCGTTTCCATACCCTTAGTAAGCCAAGGGGCGTCACTCTCATGGGCGAAGGCTGGCGCGGATGGATAAAGATCACGTGCTTGACCGAGCTTTGCTCGACTCGCATCAAGCGCAGCAATTTGTGTGGTGATGCTACCACCCTTTTTAGGCAGAGCAATAGCAACCGATGGTGCGTTCATCACTTCTGAACGCCCGCGCTCACCCCAATATTGGTAGCCCTGTGGCAGAACCGCTTGTTTGGGCTGTATATGCTGATTAGCTCCCGTTAGGTAGTAACCCGCCGAGAGGTAACGTTGATCACCGTTAGGAGCCCAACGGATCCATACTATTCGTAATGGTTGACCAGGTGCGGCGTAAACGCGGCGCACGTCGTAGGGATTGAGCTTCACAGTAGTGCCTGGGCTTACCGACTGAGTCCTTCCTTCGACGGTGACTTCGCCCTTCCCGCCTATGATGTGATAAAAACCTGGTGAGCCGCCGGCATGCCCTGGCAAGACTGCTCCAGGACCAATCATCAGCTGAGTAATTTTGATGTCTGGATGATCGAAGGCGAGACGCGCTTTAACTGTACCTTCTAGTTGCAAGGCTTGCTCGGGTGACTCGGTGCGCAAGGCTGCCCAATTAAACGGCAGGACATCTTCTAATTCGTTCCACGGCATGTTGCGTGACTGGTGAACCGACTGATACGGTTCAATTGGTGGTGCTTTGTTGACATCGGCCATATCCGCAGCTCTTCGCTCTCGAAACTTTGCATAGACCTCGCTAAATGGATCGCTGGGATCATCAAATTCGAAATAAACCGCAGGATCAATATCCCTAGAATTTAACGTTCTATCTATACTGACAGTCGTTTTTTGCTGCTCAACTGCAGACGATGAGTCATCGGATTGACAGCCCATTAATGACGCCAGCGCTAAGACTGAAAGGCAGTTTGAGGCGCGGCGAATTGCTATACGCAAGTGATTAACTAACATCGTGTGTACTCCAGGGCAGAATAGATCCTACCCGTTCAATCCAATTAAAACTAATGCGAGGGGGCGTTTCGCCCCCTCGCATATTCAACTTAGAACAATAAAACTCTAGAAGTTGTAGCGCATATTCAACTCAAAAGTGCGTGGTGGATCAATATGTTTAAAATAGGTTCTGTCAAACCCAAAAGAACCCAGTGGAACATCGTTACCCCAGGTGAACACTCTTTCGTCAGTCAGATTCTTTCCTACAATGGCGATTGACCATTTTCCGTCAGCATCCGAAAGACCAATTCGGGTATTCAACTTACCATAGCTCTCCATTAGCAAGTTTGCGTCTTGATCAAGTGCGACATTCACATCATCGGTCCAGTTGTAATCAACGCCGAGACCTATCATCAATGTATCGGTGATTGGCGCGTCGTAACTAAAGCCCAAACTAATAGCGGCATCTGGTGCAAATTGTAATGGCTTACCTTGCAGATCTTGGATACAAGCGCGTGAGCCAGTAGCTGCTCTTGCTGCCAATATCTGGTTAACATTACATGCTGCATCAGGAAATGAGTCATACGTCGCGTCAAGTATCGAAAGTGCGCCGTTGAATGTCAGGTTGTCGCTGATTGCATAGGTTAGATCCGCTTCAATTCCATTAACTTTTGATTTGGCTGCGTTACCTACAACAAAGGCCGCATTGCCATCAAAGGTACTCACTTGCACGTCGTCATATGAGCTACTGAATGCGGCGATATTCAAGCGACCACGGCCGCCACCTAATAATATCTTGGCACCGATTTCAATTGACTCTACTGACTCATCTTCAAATTCAGCAACATCTAACCGACCCAGACTATTGTCCTCGTCAAAGCCACCGGCCTTAAAACCATTCGCTACGTTCAAGTACAACATAGCGTTGTCGCTGGCATCCCATTGAAAATTAACATGGCCAGTGACATGGTCCTCGTCACGACTTAGCGCGTATTCGTGTATAGAAGCCAAATTGAGCGGCCCTGCATACAAAAATGCCAATAAGCCATCGGGAAGAATTCCGCCTACATTGCGTAGGTCGCCGGCCTTTGTGACACTTTTATCATCTTGGGAGTATCGAATACCAGCAGTGGTACGAAAGCTATCAGAATGGTGCCACGTGCCTTCAGCAAATACGGATAAAGAGTCGGAGTCTTGAGCGAAACGGCTAAGCCCATCCGCGTCCAAAGCACCTGATGGTAAGCCACCGCCCAACAAACGAAAAATACCCGATTCGATCGGAGGAATTCCGCTGAACAACACAAAGGTGTTGCGGTTGTTGCGTAACTCTTCAGTTGAATAATAGGCTCCAGCGAGATAATCAAAACTACCACCGGTAGCGGAACTCCATAATAATTCCTGACTAAACTGTTCATGTCGCTCGGTCCGGCCACGCGCTAGGAACTGTAACGGGCTGTAGTCAGAGTCACCGATAACGGTAAATTCATATTCAGTATACGCCGTTGTCGAACGCAGTGTAGCATCGCCAAAAGACCATTCAGCGGTTACCTGAGCTAAATTAGTCTCAGTGTCGTCGAACGGTTCCTGACCTAACACACCGACATCATAGGTTTCATAATTAAAACCAGGTTCGAAACTTGCATCACCAAAGGTCCGATAAAGAAACGCAGCAGTAGGGCTGGCTTCAGAAAGCATCGACTGTCTACCAAGCACGTCAAATGTGCCATGTTCAACTTTTATGTCCAGCTTTAGTGTGTCTGAAACATCCCAGGCTAAAGAACCGCGAACGCCGAAGTTATCTTGCTGAGGACCACCGTTACCACCTGCAGCTGGGTTGGTAAGATAGCCGTCATCGCTGTATGTTTTAGCGACCAAGCGACCGCGTACGTTATCGGATAAGGGGCCTGACAGCATCGCAGTGACGCCCAGACCTTCCAACTCTGTGCGATAACTCGCATCAACATAACCTTCAAACTCTTCGGTTGGTTTGGCAGTGGTAACATTAATTGCACCAGCAATTGTGTTCTTACCAAACAAAGTTGATTGCGGGCCCTTTAGCACTTCAACACGTTCAAGGTCTAGGAATTTACCACGCGCGCTTCTACCACGGCCGAAGTACACACCATCGACAAAAGTACCAACTGATTGCTCGAAGCCATAGTTAATGCCAGATCCGATTCCGCGAATAAACATCTGTGTCCCAGCACCACCTTCAGCAATATGCACATTCGGCATAAATGTGGCTAGATCTTCTAAATTAGTGAGACCTTTAGTTGCGATATCTTCGCCGCTCATTACTGAAATTGCTATTGGCACATCCTGCAGACCAACGGCACGTTTAGTGGCGGTAACGACGATCTCTTCGAGCATTTGTGCCGATGAAAAAATCGGAGTAAATCCAACCACCAAAGCGGTTAATACCACGATTGATGTGGGTTTGTGATAATTCATTGTGTTGATTCCTCTTCTAGGTGTTTAACTTAGTATTATTTGGGTCTGTTTTGCAGGGTGCGCAAATTCAATTATTGAAACCATGCTAGTAGAAACCCAATTTCATATTAGTGAAATCGATGGTATTTGTGAAGTTAATTGTTGGTATAGCTGATATATTCAATTTATATATCACTAACGGGTAATCCAATGAATCTCCGCTCTATAGATCTAAACCTGCTAACGGCATTCGACGCAGTTTTTACTGAAGGAAATATGAGTAGAGCCGCTGAGAAAGTAGGAATGAGCCAACCTGCGATGAGCCTCGCTATATCCCGTTTGCGTCACATTACCAACGATAACCTATTCGAAAGCACTGGCCGTGGGGTTAAATCTACCGTGCGGGCGCAACAATTAGCTGGGCCAATTCGCCGCGCACTTGATCTGGTCTCGAGTGCTCTCGAGCAAAGCGTTGACTTCGACCCAAGCGTTAGTACCCGAACCTTCAATCTGGTTCTTGCGGATTACGGAGAGGCTATTTTAGTCCCACCGCTTATGAAGTTACTGCATGATTTGAATTCGCCGATAAGAATTAACACCGTCGCAATGGCTGGATTGGATATTGAAAAAGAAATGCATTTTGGAAAGGTAGACTTCTATGCCTGGGTGGAACCTTGGAAAGATCTCAATTTTACATCTGAGAGCATAGGAGTACTTAAAGAAGTGTGCCTTCTGAGATCTGATCATCCACTCGTTAACGACACACTCTCGACGGAACAGTATGCGTCACTTAAACATCTTGTCCTAAAATTACCTGACGGACAAGCAACCAGTGCTATAGATCGTGAGCTTTGGGCTCGTGGCATAAAGCGTGAGCACGACATGATTATTCACACCTATTTTAACGCGCCACTAATACTGGCTTGCACGGATTTGATTTGCAGTATGCCTCTTGCGTTAGCGAAGCATTTTACCGAAAGATACCCACTTAAAATTGTCCCATCTCCCGTCGCTCGAAATCTCTCTGCATTCTTGACATGGCACAATAGTATGACAGACGATCCCGGGCATAGTTGGATGCGAAAGACATTGGCCAAAATCAGTGAGGATACTTTAAATACTTAACTATCAGACGACAGCAGCACAGCAAATGCGAGCCGTGCCATTATGCTGGCGCATCCTTATATTAATAATTTAGTGGACGGTCAATCGGGGCCAGAGTCACTATCAACTGCCCGAAAATACCGATGGCCTGCGTTCGCTTCGAGCGGCCATCGCTTCTTTAAAATCATTTGAGTGAAACAATATTTGTAGTGCTTCATTCTCGCGATCTAAGGCGTCACTGATTGCTTTGACATGTGGTTTATTAATCAGTTTTTTCATTTCCCTTATGGCCAGACCAGCGCCCTGCGGAGGGACTAGCTGCAGTGCTTTTTGGTAGGTATAGGCAAGCAGTTCTGCGTGTGGGAGTACCTTGTTCGCGATGTGTAGTTGTTGCGCCTGCTGAGCGTCTATTTTTTCAGCATAGAAAAGAATTTCCTTAGTCTTTTGAAATCCCAGCAATATGGGCAGCAGATAAGACGATCCCAACTCGGCCGAGACCCCCAATTTTGCAAATGGTAACTGTATCCAGGCATGTTCAGACATGAATATTTGATCTGCTGCGGCCAATGTCATGGTGAATGCGCCACCTATGGCTAGCCCGTTCACTGCGGCGATTATCGGCTTATCACACTCGAACAGTTTAAGCGTAGTGCGTTTTTGAGCTATATCGGTTGGGTCTAGCAATTCCAGAATCTGCTGCGGTATGTCCTCAAAGGCGTCTGGGCCAAAATACCCTCCGCTGCTATAGGATTCTTTGTGTGGATCATCGGAGTTAGGGTCTTTGGCACCGGTAATGATCATTGCGTAGGCAGAATCATCCTTTTCGAAAAGATCTACCGCGTTGTAAATCTCGAAAAATGAAAACGCGCTCAGCGCATTTTTACGTTGCGGGATGTTGAAAGTGAGGGTGACGATGCCGTTATGGTCTTTTTCGTAGGTGATATCTTTAAACTGGTCTAAGGTCATTTCTAGTTTCCATGTTGTGATATTGCGGGGGTGTGGGCTGCGGTGAGTTCGATTGTACAGTATCAATTTGAGTCTTGGGCTAGGTACCAGTTCGCATCATAGCCTAGCGCAACAGCCATAGGGTCATATCGATCCAAATTATTATCTTCACCCTGCGCATTAACAAGTAGTGGAATCGCGGCAAACGACTGTGCCCCACTTTTACCGAATTTGCGGAGATCTAAGTCTTTGATCGTTTACGCGCCGATACCCAGTCTCGCCTTGAATCACAAAGGTAACTGCTAAACAATTTCGCTTGCAGAACATTATTCATCAAGTAGAAAGCACTACTACAGAGTCCTTTGTGCACTCCTAAGCGCT
>CAWUWF010000120.1:0-8291 GCA_963925935.1 uncultured Arenicella sp.
GGTAGAGACTAAATCCAATCTAGAGGCTTTAGAGAAACAGCTCAACGCCATGGGCACAGCTTTAAAGAAGCGTTCTTAACGCGGGTTTAAATGTAGCAACCCGCCCCTAAGCAGTGACGATCATTGCCCTAAGCGAGCTAGTCTATATCCTTATTCCAGCGCTAATGCTCAATCATCATCGAGTAGTAAACTGATGATTGAGCAATTGGCAGTTAACCAAAAAAAGGCCCCTAATGACTAATTTCATTAGGGGCCTTTGGCTAGCTAGCGCATTGGCCATGAAGACCAAACGCATTATTCCATCTAACTACGTCACTATTCTTGTTTCGACTTAGAATTCCCAGTTGAGGAAGCCGAGGTACCCTTAATGACCGCAGCTAACACGGAGATTATCGTTGTCAGTAAAAAATCATCTTCCTCTGGATCACTAATCGTTAATGTTGCGCTATTTGGCGAAAAGATCGTTGCTCCGTTGGTCGCCCCAGTCAAAGCAAGTGCGACAGTTTCAGCGGATTCAGAAATTTCATCATCACTAATCGCAATATCAAATGTCTTTATGCCAGCCTCACCATCGGCCCAGTTCAACAACGTGCTTGTGGCACTAGTATAATCTACGCCAGAGTTTGCGCTACCATCAGACGTGCTTGCGGTAACGGATACAGCCCCATCGGACCCACCGCTTCGCTGGACGCTTATGGTGGCTAGGCCTTCATTCTCACGCACACTTGGGTTCTGAGAAACAAAACTAATATTGCCAGCGATATTCCAGCCAACATCTTTTAACAGTTGAATGGTCGATCTGGGATCTGAAGTAGGCGTAGCAAAGGGCTCCATCAATTCATCAGGAGACAAGGCCGTATCCCAATGTGATATTGACGAACCGGGCTGAGCGGGGCTAGGGGCAAAGATTCTTATGTGGCCGTTGGTAAAACTACCCGCATCTAAATAACCGCTATTGCTATCAGCATTGGCTCCGCGCCAAGTTACATTTGGCCCGTTCGTAACTGAAGCAAGTCTCTCTGCATTGGACATAACATTCCAAAATTTTCCAGTCGCCTCATCATAAAGATTGCGTGAGTAGGCGTCATCAAAACCCGCAAGCTCACTGCCATCATTGATGCTGACCAAACTCAAGACACCTATGCCGTGGCCAATTTCGTGTAACACAACCTCATAAAAACTAATGGTGTTGGCGGGTGCTGGGCTATTAATGCCATACCACCAGTTAGTACCATTCAAACAATTATTGTTATTGTCGATATCGCTGTTGAACGTGGCACTTAGATCATCCGTTGCTACATCATTGTCGTCACCGGTATGACTGTTGGCGACAGCCTCTACATACCAAGTATTAGGCAGCGGTGCTTCTGGATAATCTCTAAATATCGAATTGGCACCGGCGGAACCTAATAAAGCGCCACTAGCATTACAACTTTGTGGGTCCATATGGATACCCACTTTAATCTCTACTGAACTATTGATTTTCGTTTGCCAGTAATCAGCCGCTGCCTGGAAGGCATTGAGGCGCTGCTGGCCTAAGGTGGTGCCAGGGTTGTTTGTTTGACCCGTATGACCCGCTGCATTATCGTTAAAACCTTCACCTGGGTCATCATTGTTAATAAGAGTCACGGTTGTCGCTGACGCCATTGAAACGCTGCAAAATAAAATAACCACAACAAAAGATCGCGCCAGCAGCTGTGCCGTGCTGCTTAATAATGCGGGGCACACGTTCATTAAACTGTTTTTCACTTGTCTGACTCACACTTCTCTGTTGGGGGGGCAAGTTCATTGGCGTGCTGAGTCTTAATATTACCATCGCAATCAACGGTAACCATTAACTGCGTACGAAATCTGCCATTCAAATTTGCACTTACAGTACCGTCGGCGTAGGTCGTATATTCAACTGGCGGTAAGTTGGCCTGCGCCTTGAGCGCTGCTTGATTCTGAAGCGCTGCCTTATTTTGAATAGGCGTACTGGGTCGCGACGTTAACTGGCCAGTTTGGGGGTCAATAAACGCCATGCTTTGAGCTGTTGCCGCCGCAGCAGGGTCTGCGCGAACAACCGTGGATGGGTCTTGACTAGGCGGTGTTGCTAATGCGTCGTCAGCTGTTTGCGCGCTGGAGGACACCGAGCTTGCGATATAAACGAAGGCCAATATAAGCCCTATTCCGTAAATGTTTTTAGTCATACATTCCAGCCTTTATAAAAAATAATTTTGAACTTCTTAACTCTTTCAATTTAAATCAAATTGGTGTTGGCAGTTTAAATCATATAAAAACACGACACACATGTTCAATTACAAATAATTGCAAAGATTTGTTAAATATTGGCCGTTTGTAAACAGAGCGTCTTTTTTTACATTTGGCGTAAATACTCTGGGCGGCCTATACTTGCCCGGCCAAGGGTAACTCGGTGGTATTTTTAATCTCTGTTACGGCCATATGCGAATGCACTTCACCGATCATCGGCAGCTCCAACAATTGGGTACGCACGAACTGTTCATAATGACGAATATCTCGTACCACCACTTTCAACATATAGTCCCAAGCACCGGTCATGGTGTAGCACTCGACCACCTCATCTAGGAGCAACACCCCCTCTTCGAATAACTCCATGTTTTTGCGCCCTGCCGCACTCAAATTAATAGTGGTGAAGGCCACTAAATCCATCCCGAGTGCCTCGCGATTTAGTATCGCGACCTTACGATCGATATACCCCGCCTGCTCTAATCGATTGATACGCCGCCAACAAGGCGACTGACTCATGTTTAAAAGCTCAGCGATTTCAGTTGAAGTGCGATCGGAGTTGACTTGCAGCAGCTCTAGTATCTTAATGTCTTGAGAGTTAAGTTCATTCATAATTTATTGCGTTAAATATGTCCTATTATTTATAATTAGGTCTAATACAGACCGAAACATCTGATTAATTAGATATTAAAGCATAATTTTTGCGTGCGTAACTGGCTATAATCGCGAAAACAAGAAAATTATAAAAAAAGTAACTCTAGATTGTAAGACGCCCCTCTAGGTCATAAAAGAATACCAAAGGAACTCTGAATATGAAGTCGAATACGCCTGCACTGCGCCAAGTATCACTCAATGATAAGTACAAGCTAGATAAAACCAAAGCCTATTTAAATGGCATTGAGGCTCTAGTCCGTTTGCCAATGCTACAGCATCAACGAGATATGGAGCGCGGTCTGAATACGGCGGGCTTTGTTTCAGGCTATAGAGGCTCGCCGCTGGGTGGTGTAGACCAAGCCATGTGGGGGGCACAAGAATATTTAGATAAGCACAATATTAAATTCGTTCCGGGTATCAACGAAGACTTAGCCGCTACCGCAGTGCGCGGTTCGCAGGAAGTTGGCTTGATGCCTGGCAGCCAATTTGATGGTGTATTTGGCATGTGGTATGGCAAGGGCCCTGGACTGGATCGAAGCATTGATGCTTTTCGGCATGCCAATGCCGCTGGCACAGCCAAATTTGGTGGGGTATTAGCGGTTGTCGGCGATGATCATGGCTGTAAATCGTCAACCTACCCTTACCAATCTGAGCATTTATTCATGAGTCTCTCGATGCCGGTTCTGGCGCCGGCCAATGTTCAAGAAGTACTGGACCTGGGCATTTATGGCTGGGAGCTGTCCCGCTATTGTGGGTGTTGGGTGGGCCTGAAAGCAATCACCGAGAACATGGATTCTGCTATCTCTGCGGAGATTGATCCAGCCAGAATTGAAATCAAAATTCCGCAAGACTTTGAATTACCAGAAGACGGATTGAATGTGCGCTGGCCTGACTCCCCGCTGGCCCAAGAGGAGCGACTCAACAAATACAAAATTTACGCTGCTCTGGCGTTCGCACGCGAGAACGAGCTAAACAAAATAATAATCAAAAGCGATAAGCCGCGCCTTGGCATCATTACCTCGGGCAAGAGTTATCTTGACGTATTGCAAGCCTTTGACGACCTTGGCATTGATGCAGAACTTGCATCAGAAATTGGCATCCGACTGTATAAAGTAGGTATGCCTTGGCCCTTAGAGCCGGTCAAAACCCATGAGTTTGCAGAGGGCCTTGACGAAATCATGGTGGTCGAAGAAAAGCGCTCGGTAATGGAAGACCAGCTCACTGGGCAACTGTATAACTGGCCAGTAGAGCAACGACCACGCGTTGTTGGAGAATACGATGAGTTGGGCAATGACCTGCTGACTAACCTAAGCGAACTGACGCCAGCAATGATTGCGCGCGCCATCGCCGCACGAATTGCACGTTTCTACACCAGCCCGACGATTCAAAAACGAGTCGATTTTATTAATCAAAAGGAGACCACTCTGTCCAAGCCCAGAGAGGTATCGGTGCGTGAAGCGACGTTCTGTTCTGGTTGCCCGCACAATACCTCTACAGCCGTTCCAGAAGGGTCCATCGCGGGTGGTGGCATTGGTTGTCATTATATGAGCACTTGGAGCAAAACTCGGCCGGCGCATAACTTCACCCACATGGGTGGCGAAGGCGTGACTTGGACTGGCATTGCACCCTTTACGTCAACCAAACATATTTTTCAAAACTTGGGAGATGGCACTTATTTTCACTCAGGGATATTGGCTATTCGCCAATCGGTCTCGTCTAAGGTAAATATCACTTACAAGATTCTGTATAACGATGCCGTTGCCATGACCGGTGGCCAGCCGATCGATGGCAGCTTGAGCTTGTCAGATCTAATAATGCAACTCAAAGGCGAAGGCATTAAACGCATTGAGTTGGTTTCAGACACTCCGCAGCTACATTCAGCATTGGCAGATACGGCTGTCACGGTAAGCCATCGTGACGACTTAAATTTGGTACAAAAGCAATTGCGAGAGATCACTGGAACCACCATTTTAATTTACGAACAAACCTGCGCGACCGAGAAACGCCGACGCCGTAAACGCGGCACATTGGTCGACCCAAAGACTCGTGTGTTCATCAATGATGCGGTCTGTGAGGGCTGTGGCGACTGCAGTCTTAAATCAAACTGCTTGTCGGTCATTCCTAAGGAAACTGAACTCGGTCGAAAGCGCCAAATCGATCAAGCCGCGTGTAATAAAGATTATTCTTGCACCAAGGGTTTTTGCCCAAGCTTTGTGACAGTAGAAGGCGTGGAGATTCGCAAAAATAAGGCAGCCAGCAATTCTACCGAATTTGTTGAGCTACCAGAGCCAGAGCAGCCATCAATCGAACAACCATGGAACGTGTTGGTCACTGGGGTTGGCGGCACCGGTGTTTTGACGGTTGCCGCTGTATTATCGATGGCAGCACATCTGGAAGATAAAGGCGTGGCAACCATGAATCAAACAGGCTTGGCGCAAAAATTTGGCCCGGTTGTTAGTCATTTACGCATTGCGCGAGATCAAAACCAAATTCATGCCGTGCGTATTCCCGCGGGCGATGCCGATCTGATTATCGGCTGCGACCTAGCGGTAAGCGCGACTGACGACGCTTTGGCCAAAATGAATAAGGAACGTAGCAACGCAGTCATCAACGACAGTATGACACCCACCGCTGAATTCGTGCATAACCCGGATGCGGTATTCCACGACAAGCCAATGAAGGCAAGCATCGGCGACGAATTAAGCGCTGACCGAGTGAGCTTTTTGCCCGCTACTGAAATTGCCGCGGCACTATTAGGAGACACCATCGCGACTAATTTGTTCATGGTTGGCTATGCCTATCAAAAAGGCTTGATACCACTCAGCGAAGCGGCCATTTTCAAAGCCCTAGAGCTGAACGGCGTTGCAGTAGAATTCAATCAACAGGCATTCACTTGGGGCCGCAGAGCAGTAGTTGATTTTGCTGGGGTTGAGGAAATCGCCGGGGTACGTGCGAAACGCTTCACTGCGATTGAAACCTTAAAAGACATCGTCGATTACCGCCACCAGGACCTAACTGCCTATCAAAATCTGCGCTATGCCGATATCTATAAAAACAGGCTATTAGACGTTGCGGCTAAAGAGACTGAAATCTTAGGTCAAACAGGTGACCTGTCAATCGTAATTGCCAAAGCTCTGCACCGAGTGATGGCGTATAAAGATGAGTATGAGGTAGCGCGCCTTTATACTGACGGCCGTTTTGAAAAACAATTGGCCGATAAATTTGAAGGCAAAGTAACACTAAACTTTCATATGGCACCGCCGTTACTGTCTAAGCGCGACCCCGACACCGGACACCTTCGCAAGCGTAAGTTTGGTGGCTATATGCTGACAATGTTTAAAATAATGGCGCCATTTAAAGCCATTCGCGGCAGCAAATTGGATATTTTTTCTTATACCGAAGAACGAAAGATGGAGCGCCGTTTGATAGAAGAACTGAACGCGACAATTAACACCATCATGTCAGGCCTGAATGCCGATAAACAACAGCATGCAATCGAAATCATTGAGTTAGTGCTGGATGTTAGAGGCTATGGCCACGTAAAAGAGGCTAATTATGCCAAATACCAACTACGCTTAGCGCAACAATTAAAGCGCTATCAAGGCCATGTTGGAATAGCGGTAGAAATAGCGAGCGTCGCCTAAGTCGAACAGACCGTTAGCACCTTAATGAACTAAACCAAAATAATTAGGAGACACTTATGAGTGTTTTTTCATCACCTTCTTTTGACAACCATGAACTGGTTAGCTTTACCCAAGACCCAACTACTGGGCTGAAGGCGATCATCGCTGTTCACAATACCAATCTCGGCCCTGGAGTGGGCGGGTGCAGAATGTATCCCTATGCCAGTGATACCGATGCGCTTGAAGATGTGTTGCGGCTAAGCCGTGGAATGACTTACAAGTCCGCCTTGGCTGGTTTGCCTATGGGTGGCGGAAAAGCCGTTATCATCGGCGATCACCGTACTCAGAAAACTCCGGAGCTGTTGCGGTCCATGGGCGATTTCATTGAGTCGCAGGGTGGAAAATATATTACTGCTGAAGACTCTGGTACCGGTGTGAACGACATGAAGGTGATAGGCGAGCGCACCTCTTATGTGTCTGGGGTGGATGATAATCATAGCCATGGCGGCGACCCCTCTCCGTACACGGCCTATGGAATTTACTGTGGCATGCAAGCGGCTATAAAACACCAACTACAGAAAAATGACCTTCGAGGAGTAAGCGTTGCAGTTCAGGGCGCTGGCGCTGTGGGGCGTTATCTGACAGAGCTGTTAATCAAAGATGGGGCTGAGGTTTTCGTCGCGGATATAAATAAAGAAAATCTCGATCGGACCACCAAGCTTGGTGCAACGGCGGTTGCTGTCGAATCAATACTAGGTATGGACGTTGATGTGTTTGCCCCCTGTGCCATGGGCGCAATACTCAACGACCAATCAATACCACAACTCAAAGCAACGATTGTAGCGGGTGGTGCAAATAACCAACTGGCGAAACAGGCTCATGGCGAAGCCCTGCGCGAGGCTGGCATACTGTATGCACCTGATTTCGTTATTAACGCCGGTGGCATTATAGAAATTCACCATCAACGAGCAGGATCAGCCCAACAAAGCAAAGACCACATTGCCAAGATCGGCAATACCCTGTTAGAAATTTTCAAACTGAGTGAATCGCAAAACACCTCTACGGTTAAAATTGCAGAACAGTTGGCCGAACGTAAATTTCAAAGCACCGCAAAAAAATTAAGCGCGGCGTACTCGAGCAGCAATAATGCATAGTCCATTGCGCGCTTAATAACCCATGGCGTGAGATTTCCTTAGTCATTCGCATACGCGATAATGTTAGACTCTGACTTACACAGCCGTTGATCCTTAATGATCGGCGGCTTAAGTAAAACACAACACGCTCCGGAGCATTAATCGCATGAAAGCAATCGTCTGTAGTCAACACGGCACCGCTGAAAACCTAAGTCTTGAGAACCAATGGCCTGAACCTGAGTGCGGAGCACACGATGTTGTTGTCGATGTAAAAGCCGCAGGATTGAATTTTCCAGACACCCTAATTATTGCCGGAAAGTATCAAGTGCAACCGCCGTTGCCATTTATTCCAGGCGCAGAAGCCGCTGGCGTGGTGAGTGAAATTGGCGAGAAAGTTAGCAATGTTAAGGTTGGAGACGAGGTGATTTTTATCGGTTCGCATGGCGGCTTTTGCGAGAAAGCGCTGATTCCCGCCATGATGGTAGTGCCCAAGCCACCGCAGACTAGCTTTGAACAAGCGGCCGGTATCGGCATGACCTATTTCACGTCTTACTACGCCTTAAAGCAACGCGCCAAACTACAGCCCGGTGAAACCGTGCTAGTACTAGGGGCTGCCGGTGGGGTTGGAATTACG
>CAWUWF010000121.1:0-7628 GCA_963925935.1 uncultured Arenicella sp.
CGGTGATGCAACTATTGGTAAAGCCAAGGAGCACTTGGATGTCACTGCTAAGCAGTTAAACCAACAACTTGATGTACGAGCATCAGTCTCGGTGCTAAAAGCGGTTGTGACTCAATCAAGTTCTGCGATTCCTGTTATGCCATTATATTTGGCGATTTTGTTTAAGGAAATGAAGGCCGCCGGTACCCACGAAGGCTGTATTGAGCAGCTTGGGCGTTTGTTTCAAGAATGTATCTATTCGAACTCACCACGCCTTGATGATGCAAATAGGTTTCGAGTTGATGAACTTGAATTATTGCCAGAGATGCAAGCAAGGATTGAAGCTATTTGGCCTAAAGTAGTCACTGAGAATTTAATGCAACTGACTGATTTTGAGGGTTATCAGAAAGATTTTTTACGTCTATTCGGTTTTGGTGTGGATGGGGTCGATTACGATCAGGAGTTTGATCCAATCGTTGCTAGCGATTTTCTATAAGCTTAGCGCTTATTCCTTGATGCCATTGAGTGCCTGATTGGGTGGCGGGGCTCGGCTAAAATTGAATCATAAGCACCAACCAAACATAAATGACGAACAGCGCTATAGATACTCAAACCACAGATGCTTTGATTGACGTAGGGGGCATCTGTGTAGAACTGCAAGGCCTAGGCTACCATCAGGATTTGGGTTTGTTCTCTAAGCTTTATAAGCACAATAGCGAGAGTGATCAACCTCAATTGCGTATTATCGCTCAAATAGACGGCCTGCATTGCGAGTGGTTGCAAGCCGAGGCTAAGCCTTTAAAGTATTATATCGACATTGATAAATTTACCCAGCAGCAGCGTTCCTACCCGGCAGCGAAACAAGGCGCGTTGAATCAGGCGTTGGGGAAAAAAACCAAACGTGTTTTAGATGCCACTGCAGGTTGGGGCGGGGATGCACTGCTTATGTGTGCCCAAGGTTATAAAGTGACATTGTTAGAACGTAACCCAGTTATGGCTTTGTTACTCAATGATGCAATGCGACGCCTAGCGATGACCGAATGGGCGCAAGACAATCTGCTTAACGTCCCCAGTGTTATCCAAGATGATGCGATTAGTTTCCTACAACAGCAAAAAGCCGATATCGACTGTATATACCTGGACCCGATGTTTCCCCCTAAGCGCAAAAAATCTGCGGCGGTGAATAAGCGTCTTCAATTGTTGCAATGGATGGTGGGGAGTGATCTTGACGCAAGTCAGTTGCTTAAAAGCGCCATGGATTTTCCTTGCACCAGAGTTGTGGTTAAACGCCCAGACAACGCTAAGCCATTGATCGCAAATCCAAGCCAACAGTATTCGAGTAAGTTAGTGCATTATGATGTTTATCTAAACAGTCAGTTTGACAGTAATGAGGATCGAAAAAGTACTTAATGTCTACTCCAACTTTTTTTCATGCTGATTTAGTTTTAGGTGATACCCAGGCTAGCCTTGTGGAAAGTGAAATTGCACATGCGCGTAGCTCTCGCCGTCTCAAAGCTGGACAGGAAATCAAGCTGTTGAATGGCAGTGGGCTGCTTGCTGAGTGTCAAATCGAACAAATTGGACGAGACCGATTAACGGTGTCAGTTCAAAAGATTCGAGAAGTAGCACAAGCCAGCCACAAGCTAACCATTGCTACCGCCATACCCAAGGGCGATAGGCAGCGTACGATGGTAGATATGCTCTCTCAATTGGCAGTTTCAGAAATAATTGCGGTGCAATGTGATCATTCAGTGACCACAGTTAAAGACAAGCAATTGCAGAAATGGCAACGAGTGGCGATAGAAGGTTGTAAGCAATCTCAAAATCCTTGGCTGCCGTTAATTGGTCAAAGTTTGACCGTTCCTGCATTACTTGAATGCTTGCAAAGGCAGGAAAATACTCAGGCGTACTATGCCGATGCAACAGGTGACCGAATTTCTGCAGCGCTTAAATCTGTTGTCCCGCATGGCAATACCACTATTTTGATCGGTCCAGAAGGTGGGTTTTCGGCAGCCGAGGTGAGCTTGTTTGATCGGGCCGGCCTTCCTAGGTTACGTTTGGCAGCGCATATATTGAGAACCGAGACTGCCACTATTACGGCTGCTGCTCAATTTAGAGATTTGTATCCAGTGGGTAATTCGTCTTAAGCATCTATCTTGTGTAAGAGTATTCGCTGTGGCAAGGTCTTTATTTGAAGAGAGTGTAGGGCGAGGACGAAAGATTAGCTTATTCAGTTGCTTTTTCCTGAGCAGTGAATATTAAAATGCATTATTAAATTCAAGTCTTGCTTAAAGATCACGACTACTCGCTATATTTGTTGGACGTAGTGTCAAACATAAGAGATGGATACCCAAAATTTAACCCAAGTACCAAAATAGATAGAGGTGCTTGTCTCACCTTATGACCAAGGCTATTAGATGAATTCTCAAAGTGTAATTGACGCAAATATTCAGGCTCTAAAAGAAGGGGCGGAGCTGTTACTGATGTTGGATTCTGAACAATACGATTCGGATTTAAAGCCAGCTTTTCAGGCGACTATCGGTGCACATTATCGACACCTCTTAGAGCATTATTGCTGCCTTTTTACGCAGATTGCTAAGGGTGTTTTTTGTTATGACAAACGTGAACGAGACGAACAACTAGAATCAGACCGAGAGTATGCGCTTCGATCTATCGCGGACATACTAGGTCAGTTAGAAGCAATAGATGTTACGTTATTCTCCCAGCAATATCACATTGTAGACCACCAATTAGCGGGGCCTCTGGCGACCAGCCTACAACGCGAACTACTATTCTTACAATCACATACGGTTCATCATTTCGCGATCATCGCGGCGATGGCCCGTGGCCTAGGGTTGCAACCCATGCGCGATTTCGGGGTGGCGATTGCAACTATTAAGTATAGAGACAAGACCCTTAAACAAGACAAAGCAGCATCTACTCAAGAGCCGCAAGCGGCGTCAACGTCAGAATTAACGGCTGACAGGAGTGATGCATGTGCACAATGACGTGGATGGTTAAAGACGGTGGCTATGAATTATTTTTCAACCGTGATGAGCGAGTATCGCGTAGCCGTGCTGACTTACCGACGATTCAGCAAGTCGATGACGTGCAATATCTATCTCCTACCGATGCGGACGCTGGCGGTACCTGGATTGCTGCGAACCAATTCGGGGTTACCGTGTGTTTATTGAACCATTATGAGTTTGAGCAAATCGCTACTTATAAGCAATGGACTAGTCGCGGCGAGATTGTACGCAGCTTTGCTACCACAGAAAATTTAGGGGGCGTCGAACAAAAATTTATGGAGCTAGAGTTGGATGACTATCGTGCATTTCGAATGTTCGTGATTGACCGCACTGGAAATAATCGACTATGTGTCTGGGACGGTCATCAAGCTCGAATTGAAGTTGACGTAGCAACACCTAAATCGTCGTCTTCGATTGATGCTAAGTATGTTAAGTCACTGCGTAAGCAATTGTTTGATGAATTGGATCTAAATAATGCGAAGGACTCCGTTCAATTCATTAAGTATCATTCAAGTCATATGCAGAACAAGTCCACTGAATCAGTATGTATGCACCGAGACGATGCCAATACCGTCAGTTTTAGCCATGTTATAGTTTCTGCGGAATCGGTTGAATTTGCTTACGCGGATGGTGCGCCGTGCAGAGCGTCTCTTGGAAAACCATTGCGAATTCCCTTGCAGTACAGCGCTGATCAGAATTCACTTAGTTCAGCTATTGTGATGGCCGCGAATAGTTAGTTTTTTTTAATCTTCATGTATTAAAAAAACTTCTGTTGGCACTGCTTGGTGAGTAAAGAATTTTCCAAAGAAACCTCAAATAGCTTGTTACATAGACTGCTCTTAGTCGTCCGATAATTAGCTGAACTACTTAAATATGGAACTGCTGAGCAGAAGACTCTTCAGAGGTAATTATGGCTTTATCCCCCGAAATTTTTAAACAAATGACAAAGCTGATAGCGGGTAGTATGTCCGCAGGTCAATATGACGTGCGCCTGGCTAAAACATTATCAGAGATTGAAGCCGCACAAAGCTTACGTTATACGGTCTTGTTTAAAGAGAGTGGTGGGCGCATTAACCGTGAAATGCTCAATACTCAACGAGAAGAGGACCAGTGGGATGACATCGCTTATCATGTAATTGTTATTGATCGAGGTAAGCACGATAAGATTGTCGGTACGGTTCGTTTAGTTAGTGGTCACGCGCTTAAGCCTGGTCAAGATTTCTACACCGAGCACGCGTTTGATTTGAGCGGGCTACTAGCTCACTATCAAAACACCTTGGAGCTGAGTCGAGCTTGTGTTTCTCCAGAAGGGCGCGGCGGTGCAATATTGATGCTGATGTGGAAGTTCACAATGCAGTTTATCGAACAAAATGATTACGACGTTTTGTTTGGCTGTGCGAGCTTTTCCGGAACGGACTATCATCAGCATACGGAGATTCTGTCCTACTTATATAATGAGCATCTGGCGGATCCTAAATTAATGCCGGTTCCTCGCTCAGAAGTAAAAAGTGTAGGGATAAAAGGGTTTCAAGTGACTCATCAAAAAGATAAAAAGCGCGGTCAAGTCCCCACCTTATTACGCGGTTATTTAAAAATAGGTGCTCGCATAAGCGAGCACGCCATTATTGATCCGGTATTCAATACTACCTTCGTAGCCATTTATGTTGATACCAAGCAAATGTTTAACACTAATCATGTACTTGTAAATAAGTCAGTATGAAAATGCTAAGCTTGGCTAACGACAGGGATGCTCGTGCAACAGCTTCAGATTAAAAGAAATTATTGTCACATGCTTTGGAGGGTGCCAGCGCTAACCATCTGGATTCTAATGCTGCCATCTCTATTCTTTGTGCTGAAATTACTTGGTCTAAAGATACACCGCGAAGTGCCTCACTATTTTCATCGCGGCGTCCAATTTATTCTAGGTCTCAAGGTTTCTTATAGCGGTGAACTTAACTCTCACAAGCCAAGCCTGTATGTAAGTAACCATATATCTTATTTAGATATTTTTGCCCTAGGCGGTATCCGTGCTTACTTCATCGCTAAGTCAGAGGTAGCGAATTGGCCACTATTGGGTCCGTTGGCACGTTTTCAGAATACCTTGTTTATCGAGCGTGCGCCGGGTAAGGCTAGGCAGCAATTATCGATTATGCAAGACCATCTAAGTAGCGGTAATAGCTTGATCCTGTTTCCTGAAGGCACCAGTACTGATGGTGCTCACGTAGAGCCATTTAAATCAAGTTTGTTCGAATCTGCAAATTTAGCAAATTCTGCGCCGGTACCTATTCAAGCGATCACGGTTGCCTACACCCATCAGGCTGGAGTTAAGATGAATCAGGCGATGCGTGATCACTATGCTTGGTACGCGAAGATGCCATTCGCCCCTCATTTTAAAGGCCTATTTGTTTTGCAAAAAGTTGACGTCATAGTGCACTTTCACCCGGTCTGTTACTTACATGAGTTTGAATCACGTAAGCTTTGCTCAATGCATTGTGAGCGGTTAGTGTCGTCCAAATTATTGGAGTTAGTGACATAAACGAAAAGTCAGACTGCGCATCATCTCAATCTATCGAGGCAGTATTATGAATATTTTTAGATTTAGGACTAAGGTTATGGTTAATTTACCGCGCTACCATTATCGTGGTAATAGTTTTAGAAAACTCTGTGTTGGCTTGGCTTTCGCTGTTACGTCTGTATTAAGTCTGAGCGCACAAGCGGTGGAGCCCACTTACACTGCTTTGTTTTCAAATAAGGCGATTAAAGGCTACGATACTGTGGCGTATTTTACTGAAGGCAAACCGGTTCAAGGCCGCGAGCAGTATTCGACTGAATACAACAAAGCGACCTGGTTGTTCGCTTCACAGGTGAATCTAGAATTATTTATCTCTAATACTGAGAAGTACGCGCCGCAGTATGGTGGTTATTGTGCCTACGCCGTATCACAAAACAGTACCGCTTCGATTAAACCTGAATTATTTACTATTGTAGACCGCAAACTCTATTTAAATTACAACCAGAGTGTTAATGAAAAATGGTCGGCAAATAGACAAAACTTCATCGTGCAGGCAGACAAAAATTGGCCTACTTTACTAGCAGACTAATCGCCATAACGTTTAAGGCTTGATTCAAAATGATTAGCTCAGTGTTCGACCGAATGACTCCATTTCAACGGAGTCTGTTCAGCGCTTTAGCGGCACTAGTCGCCTATGGCGGATGGGCCTATTTGGTTAATTCAATGCACGGAAGTTTTGCGGCTGCAAAAGCTGCTGGTGTTCAGGGCGCTTATAGTTTTTTGCTTACCTTTGTCATGACTATTCTGATTGAACTCCTTTATCGTGCGTCTTGTGCTATCACTGACTCGGACTTATTACGCAAGGGTTTAACCATTGTGATCACCTGTTGTATGATTTTTTCCGCTTCTTGGTGGGTGAATGTACTAGCAGGAACGCCCGAAATATTTAATACCGTTATTTTGGGCTATGTAGTAGGCGGCATCTTTACTGCGAGCTATGCTATTGGCTTGGCGGGTGAAAAAGACCGTAAACAGCCTCATTAGAGAGGCGTCCAGGTGAGCCTAATAATAGAGTCGTTGTCGCAATAAGAACGAGTAGGGAGTCGAGCATGAATCTTTTTGAAAGCTATTCTGAGATGTCTAAGACTCTAAAAACTGCTGCATACGCCCTACCTGTTCTAACAATAAAGTCTTAGACCTCTGGGCATCTTTAAGTTGCTGTTGAGCCTTACTTATGACTGCTTCTGGAGCCTTATCGACAAATGCCTTATTGCTTAACCTGCCGGTCACACCCGCGATATCGCGTTCTGCTTTCTCAAGTTCTTTTTTTAATCGCAAAATCTCAGCATTAGCATCGATAAATGAGCCGAGCGGGATTAGCACCCGCATATCTCCAACCAACGCGGTTGCCGATTCTGGTGTTTCATCACCGCTGGCAACCACTGACATTGATTCGAAACGGCCGAATTTGCTTAAGTAAGCCTGATTGCGGTCGAGGTATTGTTGGTCAGTATGATTGGCGCCTTGGATGATGATTGGCAGCAATTTACTTGGGCTAATATTCATCTCGCCACGGATATTACGCACACCGGTGATCACTGCTTGTACCCATTTCATTTCCTGAACGGCATCTTGATCGATCAGGTTTGGGTCAAGAATTGGGTACTGACTATGCATGATCGTTTCACCCTCAACTTCTGCGAGTGGTTTTACTTGCTGCCAAATTTCCTCAGAGATGAACGGCATTATTGGGTGAACCAGTCGCAGTAGTGTCTCTAGTACGCGTACTAGAGTACGGCGTGTGCCACGCAGTTGCGCTTCGCTTGACGCCTCATCATTGAGAACGATTTTAGTAAGTTCTACATACCAGCCACAATATTCGTCCCAAATGAAGCTATACAGCGTTTGCGCCATCTGATCGAAGCGATAATCATCGATCTGCTTCGCCACACTCGCTTTCACTTCTTGCAGGCGGGAGATAATCCACTTGTCGGCTAGGCTGAGTTGGTAGTCGTTGTTGTTCTGAGAGCAATCTTGGTCTTGTGTATTCATCAAGACATAGCGAGATGCATTCCAAAGTTTATTGCAAAAATTACGGTATCCTTCGA
>CAWUWF010000122.1:0-19170 GCA_963925935.1 uncultured Arenicella sp.
CGCTCACCTAAGCGCCAATGTATGGCCAACAGAAATCAGTGAGTTTAGAGAGGTGTTTGGTAGTCTCTATGCCGCACTTGATCAGCTTGCGCAGAAAGTACTGCAGGTTGTGGCTGTCTATCTAGAGCTACCAATAGATTACTTTAAACTCAAGGTAAACCACGGTGAAGCCTTACTACGAATTCTGCACTATCCACCGATAGTAGATCAGCAAACACCACATCTGCGCGCTGCTGCGCACGAGGACATCAATTTAATGACGTTATTGGTGGGCTCTGAACAAGACGGCCTAGAGGTCTTGAGTCGCCGCGGTGATTGGGTGCCCATCAATATGATTGAAGGCACTATCGTTTGCAATGTAGGTGACATGCTGCAACGTCTTACCAACAAAAAGCTCCCTTCTACCACTCACCGCGTGGTTAACCCCAAGGGAGAAAAGGCGAGGAGTAGCAGTCGCTATTCAATTCCATTTTTTATGCATCCGAATCCAGATGCATCGCTAGCCTGCCTGCCCCAGTGTGTAGATCAAGATCATCCCCTGCTATATGCGCCGACCACGGCCGATGCTTATTTACAACAACGCTTACGCCAGATCGGCTTATTATAATAAAGGCCTTATAGCCAATTTCAGTTATTGCGCTGGCCCATCATCACCTCATCTAATTATGGCAAAACTCTATTTTTACTATTCGACCATGAACGCAGGCAAATCTACGACCCTGCTGCAATCGAGCTTCAATTATCGTGAACGAGGAATGCATACGCTTTTGCTGACGGCAGCCTTCGACGACCGTTATGGCAAGGGCCGGGTAAGTTCGCGAATTGGCTTATCGCAAGCGGCAGACCTTTTCACCCAAGACATGGATCTATTTGCCCATGTCTCGGCGCAACACAACGAACAACAGACCGACTGCGTACTAGTGGACGAGGCTCAGTTCTTAAGCAAAGTCCAAGTATGGCAACTAAGCGAGATATGCGACCAGCTATCCATTCCCGTGCTTTGTTATGGGATTCGAACTGACTTCCAAGGCCAGTTATTCGCAGGCAGTCAATGGTTACTTGCTTGGGCAGATATTCTAGAAGAACTAAAGACCATTTGTCATTGCGGTACTAAAGCCAACATGGTGGTGAGGGTAGACGACCTTGGCAAGGCCATTCAAGAAGGTACGCAAGTCGAGATTGGTGGCAACGAGCGTTATATATCGCTGTGTCGAAAACATTTTAAGGAAGTATATTCCTCCGACAAAGTGGTAACAAAATAATTTTCTTTTTGCAATAGTTCGCCTTCTAGCACGGCAACGGCGAACGTTCTACTCACTTACAAGACGCGTTTAAAAACTTGGCGGTGGTTTCTATCAATGTCTGTCGCGACGAAGAAAAACTATGATCGTCGTTGATCAAAATAACGCTTAGCTGATTATCTTTGCTTGCCTCAATGGCAGCCACCAAAGGCTGGATATGTACATCCATTGGAATCACATTGGTATCTGCTGGAATGAGCAGTATTGGTCGTCCATTAATCTTTTCAACGCGTGTGACCAAATCGAGTTCAGTCCCGTACTGCGCAATCTCGTCTTGAGCCTTAGCACCAGACCAACCGTTTAACATAAACAAACTGTCGCCATAGTCCCTCCAAAGCTTTTTTGATGCTTCGTCTGCGCCCAAACCTCTTCCGTTGGCACCCATATTCGCACCATCATAGGCTACCGCGCATCTGACACTTGGGTTATCAAAAATGCCTGCCAGGGCCATGTGTCCGCCCATGCTATGACCCACTATTGAAATTCGTAGCGGATCAATTCTCAATCGCTGTGCGTTTTTTGCGTCGCTCATATATTGCAGCGCTACCTGTACATCTTGCTCGGCACCGCGATATGAAAACTCGCCCTCACTGCCCCATGCGCCACGGTAATGAAAAAACACAACATTCCATCCTAAGCGACGTAAAGCCTGAGCGACATCAAGGTTCTTCTCATTGCCGGGGTAGCCGTGCAGCAGTAAAACTGTAGGATGGGGGCCCTGCCCTGAGGCGAGATATGCGATGCCCGGCATACGCTTGCCGTGCGAAACAATCGTCAACTCACTAACACTGGCTGGATATTCCCCTTGCGGACTAGCTAAGGTTGGGCCACTGACAATGCTTATTAAACCAATCAATAAAAATATCGTAAGCTTCATGTTTATCACCTTTGTCTATTTTTTTCCTGGCTACCAAGTGCGCTTTTCAGGTTTTGGTATTTCTAGTTGAATTTGTTTAACCTTGACGGATCCGTCAAGCTGATTATTTCGCAAAATTAACGCATTGAATTGATAAATCGAAATCAGCATTGCGTAAACAGCCGCAAGGTAACCCTTCTCTCGTAGCGTATCGAGGTCTGCAATGGGTAAGGTCTGGAGCTTTTCTTCATCGGGTGTGTATAAGCCCTGTAGAGTATGTGTTCTGCCATCAGCGTAATGAACTAAAACGTCCATTGCTTTGATCAAGCCCATCTCGTCCAACATCTTGGCAAACTGATAGGTATGAATTTCGTTCTTCATATCAGCTTCAAGCATCTTAGTAATACTACTTAGCATCGGTGTTGCTTGACCGCTGTCTTCAAACAAAGGTGCGCCATCTACTTTTGAAAACGCAGCATTATCTTCATCTATACCGATGGTAAAGGCGCCTTCCTCACGTTCTGATTTCATTAGAAAAAACGGATAGGTCTGCAAACCAGTCGGCAAATAGGTGGCTTCCCAAAAATAATCTTTGATAAACAGGTTGGTTGATAATTCAATGCCGGTAATAGCCGATAAAGCCCAATCACCGGTATGACTATTTTTAGTCATTAACAACGGAAAGCAACCCGCCGCCATGCCTACTTCAGACACTTTGACATTGACCACGTGTTGAGTCTTGGCGACCCTCAGTGCACAATTTTCCAGCAGTTTCAGGTCTGCGTGAGTTTTCTTACTTAATTCAATTAGTTCGGCCATTTTCTTATTTTTGTCTATGCGTTAATGGATTTCGTTGGCAACAGAACGAAACTTAAATTATGCGGCTGGTTTAGTCTTGGCCAACCACTTCTCTATATATTCACGATACGCTGGTAATGATTGCCGCATCTAATGGGTGTTTTTTTGATTATGCTGAATTATACGCTGAGCTTGGCTTTGTTCTTTATATAAATACGCTTGTTTTGAAAAAACAGGTATAAAACCCATGCATGATAACTCGAACGAAGGGGTTCTCTAAAGACCCTTTTTATTTTATTTTTTTTTGGGGGGGGGGGCATTAAAAAGCCCTGCTACGAAAAGTAGCAAGGCTTTTGCAGAAACCACAATAAATTAGTTTTCATCTTTGAATTGATATTCGTGCATGGGATTACTCTGCGCATCCATGCGCGTCGCCCTGCGGGTGGCCTTTGGCCATTCAGTTTCGATCCCGGCGAAACTGTCGAACCCAAAGGGGTTCTCGAAGGGTCCTTGAGAGACGCCGTTAAAAAAGCCCTACTACGAAAAGTAGCAAGGCTTTTTTAATGGCGTCCCCAAGGGGATTCGAACCCCTGTTACCGCCGTGAAAGGGCGGTGTCCTAGGCCTCTAGACGATGGGGACGTCTATTTTCCTTCACTTTCACCTATGGTCAAGGTGACTCTGTAGTAACCGCAAGCGATTTTAAAACAAAGCCTTCAGCGCTAGAAGCTTAGCCTCTAACCGCGAAGCGACTGTCGCGCTAAAAAGACTGGTGGAGCTAGGCGGGATCGAACCGCCGACCTCTACACTGCCAGTGTAGCGCTCTCCCAGCTGAGCTATAGCCCCAGACTTTACGTCGAAACAATGCCCTTGACCTCGAAGGAGCGCGTAATTTACGTGCTTGGAGCCTATTGGTCAAGTACTAATTTTGTATTTCTGGTAAATATATTAAACTCTGAATATCAGTCACTAATTACCAGTATCTGGCTGTCATTTCTTACATTGCTAGTACTTATCTGAAGCAAGCCATCTGCCGAACAGCGATATTGATTGTGGGATGATATTCTCATTGCTATGATGCATCGATGTAGCTTTAATGCTGTTCGAATCACAGTCGTTTTAGCTTGCTAATAATTAACTTACAAATAGAAAAATAACTATGTCTACAATGGGCTTCAATTCGTTTCGTGAAAATTTCCTTGGTGGTTCTGCTACTTGGTATAAAAACACCATAATTGCGTTTCTAATCATTAACCCAATACTTTGGTTTTCTGGTTTCCATTTTCTCGCAGGTTGGGTGTTGGTGGCTGAGTTCATCTTCACCTTGGCGATGGCGCTTAAATGTTATCCATTACAACCTGGCGGGTTATTGGCTCTGCAGGCGGTTGCGATCGGCATGACCAGCCCAGAAATGGTTTACCACGAAGTAGAGCAGCAGCTTAAGGTGCTTTTGCTGTTAATATTTATGGTCGCAGGCATTCACTTTATGCGCGATCTTCTTTTGTACACATTCACCAAGATCCTGATTAAAGTCCAAAACAAGGTGATGCTTTCCTTCTTGTTTTGTTTCTCAGGCGCATTCCTCTCTGCATTCCTTGATGCATTAACAGTCACAGCGGTACTGATTAGCGTAGGAGTGGGTTTTTATGGGGTTTATCACCGTGTTGCATCGGGCAAAAAGTTTAGCGAGGACCACGATCACTCAGGTGATGATGGGGTGCACGAATATAGCCGAGCAGACTTAGATAATTTTCGCGACTTTTTGCGTAGCCTGATTATGCATGGAGCCGTTGGAACCGCACTCGGAGGCGTTTGCACACTGGTGGGCGAACCACAGAACTTGTTGATTGCTGAAAAGGCTGGTTGGGAGTTTATGGAGTTTTTCTGGCGCATGGCACCAGTAACGATGCCAACCTTAGCGGCCGGCTTAGCCACCTGCGTTGTATTAGAATTGACGGGAATGTTTAGCTACGGGGCTAAACTGCCTCCAGAAGTTCGTTCTGTATTATCTGAGTTTGACGCCGAACAAGAACAAAAGCGTAGCGGCAAAGATAAGGCAGCACTGGTTATACAAGCCACCATTGGCGTTATATTGGTGCTGTCACTGGCATACCATATAGCCGAGGTAGGCATGATCGGACTAATGGTTATTGTCCTGCTAACAGCCTTCAATGGTGTGGTAGAAGAAAATAAGATAGGCCATGCTTTTGAAGAGGCCTTACCATTTACGGCTTTATTGGTGGTGTTTTTTGCAATCGTGGCTGTCATTCATGACCAGCATCTTTTTGCTCCGGTAACCGAGCTCGTATTCTCCATGGACACCAGTGCTCAACCAATTGTGATGTTTATTGCCAATGGCGTACTTTCAATGATTAGCGACAATGTGTTTGTTGCAACGGTTTATATCAATGAGATGGTGACCGCGCTGAACAATGGCGTAATAACCCGTGAACACTTCGAAGTAATGGCAATCGCGATAAATACCGGAACTAACTTGCCGAGTGTGGCGACACCAAATGGTCAAGCAGCCTTTCTGTTTCTACTGACTTCGGCATTAGCGCCATTAATTCGATTGTCCTATATGAAAATGGTGGTAATGGCTTTCCCCTATACCATTGTGCTCAGCCTTGTTGGTGGCGCCGCTATAATGATTAATTTCTAGCACTTAGAGACTTTTATCCAGGGGCTTTAGCTACCGGTTTCGCGTAAAAATACGCGTAAAGAACCCACGCTTTGCAGCTTCAGCCTCTATTGTCTGGGCATGTTCACTACTAACAGACACTCGTTTGAACTGATTGTTGTCCCAACAGGTTCTGTTCGAGTGAGCAACGTCTGGAAACTCGAATAGAGTGAATTTCTTATTA
This sequence comes from uncultured Arenicella sp., assembly GCA_963925935.1. GTDB lineage: Bacteria > Pseudomonadota > Gammaproteobacteria > Arenicellales > Arenicellaceae > Arenicella. Next base: position 5,818 of record CAWUWF010000122.1, read on the forward strand.
AGGCCGGTTGCCATTAAATTCGCGGCCTTTAAATTAGCTTGAGCAAACACACTGCCCGAAACTCTGGACGAGCGGAGGTTACTTTCTTCGAAGGAAGCATTAGAAAAATCCGCTCGTGACAATCGGCTATGCTCCATATTGGCACCATCAAAGTTAGCTTCGTGTACTATTGCACCGCTCAAGGTTGATGAGCGTAAGATCGCGCCTTCAAGATTGGACTTAGATAATATAGAGTTACTCAAGTCTGCTTTAAATAAGTTCACTCCGACCATATCGGCCTCGCGAAGGTCTGCATTACGTAAACTTGCGGCGCCTAAATCGGCACCTCGTAGAATTGAATTACGTAGATTAACGTCGAAAAGTTTGGCGCCAAACAACTTAGTCCCGGTTAAATTTGCTCGATTTAAATTGGCTTTATTGAAGATGGCTCCAGACAACTTCGCACCACGCATATCTGCAGAAGACAAATCACATTCGGTAAAATCAGCGGCATTGAGCTGACTATCCTTTAGGTTTGTGTCAGGTAGTTTCGCGCCGTTAAATCTGGCGCCGCTCATATTGGCGCCAAGAAAGTTGGCGGAGGTGCAATCGCTATCGGTCAAATTGGCACCACTCAAGCGCGCACCAGCCAATTTAGCCTGATATAAATGGGCTCCAGATAAATCTGCTCCACTCAAATCTGCTTCCGTTAAATCAGCCCCGGACAGATCAGCGCCGGCTAAATTCGCGCCTCGTAGCTTAGCTTGTACCAAGCTAGCGCCAGAAAGGTCGCTGCCCTGCAAGCTATAACCAGATAGGTCATAGCCAGATAACTTCTTGATTATATTTAAGTCCTTCAATGGATGCTGATCCTTAGTCGCTTACCCAAGGGCAAATCATAGAATCGCCCGTGCAAAGAATCGGAAAATTTAGTGCTTAAGTTCAGAATTGAGTTTAGACCAAACACACTCACCTTCTACACTTTCATCCAATCGAGCTAGCCAGTCTACATGATTTTCGGTTTCTTCGTGACTCGGTTTGATTAGCGGTAAAGAAAGCGATGTAAAATCAAACGCTTTATTATTAAGCCCTGATTGTGCGCCGTGCCCTAAAGATGCATCTAACGATAGGTCAGTTTGACCACCACTCATAAGCAAGTAAACATCAGCTAGAATTTCTGCATCAAGCAATGCGCCATGAAGTTCTCGATGACTATTATTTATGTCGTAGCGCTTGCAGAGGGAATCGAGGTCGTTACGCTGACCAGGAAACATTTTCCTTGCTTGCAATAAAGTATCATGCACGGTGCAGATATCAGCTATTGCCGGCGTCGGGTCGGTGATTCTTTGTAGCTCTGCATTCAAGAATCCAACGTCAAATGCAGCATTATGGATAATCAGTTGTGCGCCTTTGATATAACTCACAAACTGCTCATAAATATCTGCAAACAACGCCTTGTCGTTTAAAAAGTCGTTGCTGATACCATGAACTTCAATCGCACCTGCATCGATCTCACGCTCGGGATTCAAATACATATGAAAGTTATTGCCGGTTAATTTCCGATTAACGACTTCCACACAACCGATTTCAATAATTCGATGCCCCAAACGCGGCTCCAAGCCGGTAGTTTCTGTATCAAGTACTATTTGTCGATCACTCATTGGTCTCACCCTCTATAGAAACTCATTAGTAAAGCTAACTTACTCAGTAAAACTCAAATCTACTGCCTTAGCAGTTCGTTTTTTTTGAGCAGGAGGCATGCTTTGATGAAGCTGCCGTTGCAAGCTTTTGCCGTTTTCTACGGGCGCCTGAAAACGCTAACTTACCCACCAATCGCATTCCTACCTCTCTTTTCTTGGCGCTAATCATATAGCCACCACCGCTCATCGGCAACCAGCGATCACCAGCGCAATTGATAAAATCAAGACCATTGCGTAGTCCGTCACTTTTTACCAACGGGGCGTACTGGTACATTGCGCTAGCAACCATGTCAAAGCCCAACAACTGCAGCCAATCTTTAACCCTTTTAACACTATAGTAGTGACCTTTATAGGCCGCCGCGGGATTCAGGTAGCGCTGTAAGCCCAATATACTAGCCGGGTTAAATCCAGTTAGAATGAGATGCCCTTCCGGCATTAATACTCTTTGAGCTTCGCGCAATACCTGATGCGGCAATTGATGGCCCTCTAGCACATGCGGCAAAACAACCGCCGACAAACAACCAGCGTCAAACGGTAAAAACGCAGCGTCCGCGATAATAGTTGAGATAGATTCGGGTGCTGCGGCAATACCATCATTGACCTTAATTAATTGAGGAAAATCCAAAGCATGCAATGAATGACCATCAAAAGTCTCGCCAATCAGCAACACTCTCGGCCCCGATATTTGCCTCAAAGCCCTGTCCACGTGGGGTTTTTCCGCAGCTAGATAGCTTTGTCCGTAGGCTGAGGCCAGCCACGCCCGGTTTATTTTTTCTAGTGCGATCACAGTCTGATATTTCAATACATAATTAGATTAATTTTGTCTATCTTACCGCAAAATTGCAACGGCCTCATTGACCTTAACAGAGGGCAACATTATTATTAGCGGATGAGCTTTCGACCCATCATTATCATCGCCCTACTAGGGGCACTCAGCGCCTGTGGACATTTAGGTTTAAAGTCAGGCCACGAGCCCGTCAATACCGACTCACCAATAGCAAAAGCAGCAATTGTTAATCAAGCAACCGAGCACGAACAGCTTGCAAATTCAGCGCTTTCGCACACAGATGATACAGCTCTAGGCAGTGTGACTGAAATTGATCTGCTAAGTAGGATCCGTGCGGGTTTCAAACTTCCAGAATTTGAATCAAAGCATATTCATCAATACGAAAAGTGGAGTAGCCAGCATCCAACCTACTTAAGAGATTTATTTGTAAGAGCCGAGCCGTTCTTGTTCCACATTGTGGAGGAAATCGAAAAGCGCGGCCTACCGATGGAGTTGGCATTGCTTCCAGCGGTGGAAAGCAGCTATAAACCGAATGCCGTTTCTAGATCAGCGGCAGGTGGTTTATGGCAATTCATTCCTTCAACCGGTACGTATTACGGCTTACGTCAGGATTGGTGGTATGACGGTCGTCGCGACGCAATAGCTGCCACCAACGCTGCGCTGGATTACCTAACTAGCCTTCACCAGATGTTTGAGGGTGATTGGTTGTTAGCGCTGGCCTCGTATAACGCAGGTCAAGGTAATATACGCAAGGCAATAAAACACAATATCCGCAAGGGTCGTACGACCAACTACAAAGCCCTAGATTTGCCAACAGAGACCGTGCGCTATGTACCTAAGCTATTCGCGCTTAGAAATATCATTCTAGATCCAGAAAAATTCGGTGTCACTTTGCCGGTGATCGATAACAAACCACACTTTGAAATCATAAAGTTGCCAGGCCAAATAGATCTCCATCAGTTCGCTGCGCAATCTGAAGTCGAATTAGCCCCCTTACAACACCTGAATGCAGGGTTTAGGCGTTGGGCCACGTCACCCGATGGTCCACATCGCTTGCTTGTCCCCTTGTCATCAGACATAACAAAGATAAGTGAAGCTCTGGCCTTTATCGAAACTGGGCCGAAGATTTCTTTCCGCAATCACCGCATCAATAGAGGCGATACTCTTTCTGCAATCGCGCGTCGCTATGGTGTTAGTGTGAGTGCTATAAAAACAGTAAACAAGATGGGCAGCTCTTCGATTCGTGCCGGTCGAAACCTATTAATCCCAGTTTCCGGTCGAAACCCCAATCAAATAGTGACAAACCGAAAATCAAATAAGCCCCAATCATTTGCCTCAGCGGGCTCTTTAAAAAACACTGCTGCTACTGGCGAAACTCAAGGCGTAGACGATTCAGGCAATAATAAACTAGTACACCGAGTGGTGGCTGGCGATACGCTATGGTCAATTGCGCGCCAATATCAGGTAAGGATGGCCGAGCTAGTGTCTTGGAATCAATTGCGCCGAAATCAAGTATTAAACCTGAATCAAGCACTACTCATTTTCACTAATAAAAGCTGATTAAACGGTTTACTACACGCGGTTAGACTTGTTAGCAGCGAGCGAGATTTAGCTAAGGGATAAATTTAGTTGCGGGACAAAACCACAACGCCCTCTATTCACGATGAGGGTACCCCGAACCACTGTATTTGTTTTTCAAATAAGACTGATTTTTTACTATTCGGCACGAACCATCACTAAAGCATCTTCGCGCTCTATTGCTTGTGTACGGTAATAATTTTTACGAATTGATATCTGTTTAAACTGCCATTTTTGATACAGGCTGTGAGCGGCTACGTTGCTTGCTCTTACTTCAAGAAATATCTTTCGCATTTTCTGATCATCAGCGATAGCCAGTATATCGTCCATCAGAACATGACCTAAGCCTTGTCCCTGCATGTCTGGTGCCACTGCCAAATTAAGGATGTGCAGCTCATCGACTATAGGGCATACCACGTGAAACGCGGCTAACTTGATTTGCCCTTCAATTGCTTGCCTAAGTGCAACTACCCGGCAGCGGTATTTCTCGCTCAATGACTCTTCAAATGAAAGGCGACTCCATGGCATTACTTGAGCATTGCGCTCTATCTGCAATACTTGGTGCAGATCAACACTATGCATATCGCGAATAGTGATATCTTTCAGCGAAGCCACTATCTAATCAACTATTAAACTTAAGCATGGAAATTTGAAAATCAGCGCCCTACATCACTAGCAATTAAAATTGCGCGAGACATTTTTTTAGATCCTGCCAAACCGATGCTTTAAGCTCCGGGCTTTCTAGCATTTCACTCAGACTATAAGTCGCGGCCACTAAAGTACCATCATTTATTTTGCGAAGGCCTCCTGAGCGCAAGAGCATTAGGTTTTCATTGGCTCGCAAAACGGTTTGAGATGCAAATTCACCCAATGCTATAACCACGGTGGGCTTAATCAGTTGCAGCTGTCTGTGCACAATGCTGCCACATTGCGCGGTCAAACTTACGTTTTCCACCGGCGGGCACTTAAACACCGATGTTAGATAAATCACCTCTCGATTTAAGCCTATGGCATCTAAAATTGCATCAAAAAGTTGCCCCGTCCTACCCGACAACAATTGCTGATGACTGACGTCTTTGGCGCTTGGCGCATCAAATACGAATACCCATTTAGCCTCCAAATCACCATCACCTAAAACCGGATTGGTACGCTCGCATGATTGACAAGATGAACCGCTAACGAGCAGGCCGGCAAGTTCCTGCCAGCCAGCATTGGTCAAGGAACCACCGACGCCAGGATTATCTTGATTTGATTGATTATCACTAGCGACAGTATCTTCAGCCTCAATGATTGGCTTCGCCGCGACAATAGGCTCAGGCGCAGCAACGGCAGAGACCTTAGCGCTCTCAGGGGCTATGGGAGCTTGAGATGGCTCGGACATTTCGTAGTGGACACTATCTGCAGGCCCAGCATGGTCAATATCAACAACATCGGCCACTTCGGCGATTGGAGCAAGGCTATCACTTGAAGCTTTGCGCAGCGTCCATGATTGGATACCAATATATTCTAGCGTATTCACGTCAACTTTAGCCCTCTGCTGCTATTTCTTCTCGACTCCATTGTTAACCCTAAAATAACAGAATGATGGGCGAGATAACGATAAAAATAATCATGATAGTCATCATTATAAACGCAAATGTCGCAAAAAGGGGATTCGCAAAAAGAGTAACATTACCGATGGTGTCGACTAAGACTAGGCCGCTTAGCTTGCGTTGCACACTACTTGCAACATTTGCTAAGCGCTCCAAAAATTCAACGACTTTAGTTTGAGTAGGCATCTAAAGACCTAGCTGACCTTGCGGTATTGCGGTATTGCTACAATAATCGCCGATAAATTAGTCATTCTATTCGCTGGTTGAGTGACATTAAGGTTTCTACGTTGCGAGATAAGCTTGGCTAAACACATCAATAAAACGATTCAATTCATCGGACGGCAAATCATTGATCCCAGCAGCAGCACTGCGCCCACCACCGGTCGCAAACTGTCGGCAAATCTGATCAGCACCACGCTTGTTCGACATCGGCGCGCGTACGCTAACCAGAAAATGTCCATTGTTTTTCTCAGTAACGACTGCATGAGCGCGGTCTGGAAATTGATTGGCAAGATCATTGCCAAAAACGCCGCTGACACGACGAGCCCAGGCCTGATTTGGCATCTGAAAAACCGCCGCATGGTCACGCTCAAAACTTGCTTGTGAATTAGCTGCTTTTTGCATATCGTCCTGATAGCCTGACTGCAAGGTTTCAAAGGTACTCGCATCTTCATTAATAAACTGTTGAGGCGTTTTATGCGCTACGGTGCGTTTAAACAACTCAGCGGGATCAAAGTATAAGTCCTCCAAGGCAGCACCATAGCCATTGTAATTGAGGTAGATTCCCAAGTTCTGCAGTCCTTCTAGCTGACCGCTGCCTAGGCCTAAGGGCTTAGCTAAAACTGTAGCACTACGACTTAAGTTATCGCCAAAGGTGCCGACGACGGCCCAGGCCAAAAAGCGACCTTTTAAGGTTTTATTGATTAGTAAACTGGTACAAACATCAGGAGTCGTGTTGATCACTACTTTGAGTTTCGGATGCTCCGGAATCTCTCCAGCATAATGATGATCGCAATAGAAAACTTCAGCGCCTTGCGCAAGCGTTTGCTCAAGCCCCAAACGATTTTTGTCCAGAGAAACATCCAGCACGGTGACGATATCGCCTGACTTAGCGGCAATCCGGTCCATCAAATTAATATCCCGTTTTACGCCAGTGACTAATTCAGACACTACTGGATTATGTAAACGAATCTGTGTTAACGCACAAATTCCATCGGCATCGCCATTAAAACAATCTATGTAAGCCATTAGATAAAATTTTCCCAGTCAGTTTGTTTAAATCCTACAATACCTCGACGATCTGTGTTCAGCAGGAACGGCCGCTTGATGAGCTTTCCATTGTCAGCGAGTAGATCAATAGCTTGATTTTCTGACATAGTCGGCAATTTTTCCTTCATATTTAATTCTCGGTACTGTACGCCTGAAGTATTAAATAATTTTCGAATATCACCGTCGTAACTGGCAAGCATCGCTTTCAGTTCAACCTTTTGAGGGGGGTGTTCAGTGATATCGATAGACGCGAATTCAACGCCATTTTCGGCTAGAAATTTACTTGCTTTGCGGCAGGTACTGCATTTTGGATATTGATAAAGTTTCATTGCCATATACGATTGCTAATCGAGTTCTCCTCAAGTAAGCGCACCGAGGCGACAATGAGATAACTCTAGAATATTTTAGGAGCACAAATTATACCGACTACGCAAAAAAATAACCCTATTTGTGACTTTTTAAATTAATCTGAATAACGACACGCCAATAATATTGCTTTACTTCTAGCCATTAACTCTATGTTTTAGAGCACTCTACAAATTTGATAAGAGTTGAAAAATAAATAGTATTAACGGCTTAACTTATGTAAATAACTTACGTGAAAATGCGCAACTCGCGGCTACCCAATGATCAACGTCATGTGGGGAGCTTGGTGATAGCTTTATAGCCTAGAGAGACTGATAATAGTCCATCAATATCTTCGCTACTTCAGGGCGCGAGAATTCAGCGGGCGGTGCAATGCCGTTGCCTAATAGTTCTCTCACTTTAGTGCCAGACAACAACACGAAATCTTCATGCGTGTGATCTGGAACATCGCGCATCATTACAACTTTATTCAATTTTTTTGAATAGGCTGTGTGGTCAGCTCTGAATATTTCGATTTCTAGGGCGCCTTCAGGAACATCAGTGTCAAAAATTGTTTGAGCATCGAACGCACCATAATAGTCACCCACGCCGGCATGGTCACGACCAATAATAAAGTGTGTTGCACCCATATTTTGGCGGAAAAGCGCATGTAACACGGCTTCTCGCGGCCCTGCGTAAAGCATATCAAAACCATAGCCAGTGACCATTACTGAGTTCTCAGGAAAGTAGCCTTCAACCATTTCACGAATAGAGGCATCGCGCACGTCTGCCGGTATGTCGCCGTCCTTTAGTTTGCCTAGTAACATGTGGATTACACAACCTTGGGCCCCAGTCGCCTCCATTGCCATTTTGCACAATTCTTCATGCGCACGATGCATTGGATTACGCGTTTGGAAAGCCACTATTTTTTGCCAACCACTGTCCAAAATCTGCTCACGGATCTGTACGGCGGTACGAAATGTATCAGCAAAATCAACATCAAAATAACTGTAGTTCAAGACTTCTATTGCACCTGCTACGACATGGCTACCTTGCGCAAGAAAAGCGCCAACACCTGGATGAGCAGAATCGGTAGTGCCATACACGGCCTGCGCGATGTCTTGGCGTTGTTGCTCAGTAAATTGGTCGATAGAAGCGACGGTCTGCACTGCGATTACTGGGTTACCTTCGACGTTCGGATCACGCAAGGCGATTCGCTCACCGATTGCAAACTCAGCCTCGTTCAACATATTCAGAACCGGCACAGGGAAAAATAGCCCGGCGTCAGTACGCATTGACTGGGCGACAGACAGCGCATCAGCTTTGGTCATAAAACCATTAAGCGGGGTAAAGTATCCGCCAGCCAACATAACTGCATTCGCTGCAGTCGCAGAACTAACTAAAACTTGCTTTAGGCTTCTTGCTTCAAGGGTTAAAGCTGCATGAGCTTCTGAATCGCTGACGATAAGTGGGTTTAGAGCTTCAGCTCCATGTGGTTTGATCACGGCAATCTCTCTTAGCTAAATACTTAACTAGGTTTGAATATTAAATTAGGAATTGATTTAGAAGGCTATTTGTAGAGGATAAGGTAACGATTCTCTTGCAAGTAATTTAAAATAATATCGACTTCTTCTTCGATGCTCATTTTGTCGGTATGCAATGTGATCTCAGGATTCAGCGGCTGTTCGTAGGGATCATCAATACCGGTAAAGTTTTTAATTTCCCCAGCTCGTGCTTTTTTATATAGACCCTTGGGATCACGCTCCTCTGCACATTCAAGCGCACAATCCACATGCACTTCAATAAAGTTGTAACCACTGTCTTCATGCAATTGACGAACCTGATCTCGGTCAGCGCGATAAGGACTAATAAAGCTGCTCAAGGCAATAATGCCAGTATCACAATACAACTTTGAAATTTCGCCAATTCGGCGAATGTTTTCGGTACGATCAGCGTGTGAAAAACCGAGGTTCTTATTAATACCAAGGCGAATATTATCACCGTCTAGGCGGTAACTCAGCTTGCCCAGTTTGTGCAAGGCTTTCTCTACGGCGACCGCGACTGTACTCTTGCCGCTACCGGACAAGCCAGTAAACCAAAGGGTTGCGCCCTTCTGGCCTAGTCGATTACAGCGATCTGCACGAGTGATATCACCATCATGCCAGGTTACATTAGTTGCTATTTGGTCAGTCATTTTTTTATTCTCAATTTATCTACACCGGCAAAGGTGCGTCATTAAATACTATTTATATTTCTGTTTATGTTCTTAAAAATCGTCTGATTTTTTTAACGAAGCGCCTGCGGCTATTTATAAAAGTGCTAACAGCTATTTAAACAAGAGTCCCGCGCAAAATCAGATCCGAGCACTGCTCTATTGTGTCAAACAAATTCAAATCGTCATCGCGTACCAACATCGCGCCCCAAGAATTGCAAAACCCGATTACCGAGTAGGCAACAAAATGTGTATCAATATCGTCGCGTACGACGCCCTGCTGAATACCTTCAGCAACGGTTTCCTCAAGTAACTGTCGATAAAGAGTACCCAATTCTTTGAGCAGAACTCTGCTTTCTTTGGGCAGATATAAACGCTGATCGTTATGCACTTTCATTGCATTGTTTTTTTGTCGATAGTTACTCAAATGCGAGGTAATAATCGCCAATAACTTGGCTTCAAACGGCTGTTGTTTCCCACAAATCTTTTGCATGCGCTGCACATAATTTTGAAAACCGTACTCACAAACATCTTGCAGCGCTTGCTCTTTGGATTTGAAGTAGTAGTACAAGCTGCCCTGTTTAATGCCCATTTCAGACGCAATGTCTTGAGTGGTAGCACCATGAAAACCTTTTAAGGCAAATACAGTAGCCGCCGCTTCAATCGCAAGAAGGCGCTTTTGAGCGTATTTATTAGACTCTAATTTCTGCGAAATTGAATTTGGGGCTGCAAGCATGCGGCGCATTATACTCAAATAACCTGATTTTTCTATAGCTATATAGAAAAAATACAATAAATATATATTAGAGAACGATATCAAACACTTAATTCAATAAGCTTATTGATTAATGATCGAGGTCATGAAGCCTTAGTCTACTTAAGTACTCTTAGCTAGCCAATATCTAGCAAACTGAGCCAAACCTATCCCAAGCAATAATCCAACACAGTTTGCAATTAGGTCTTGCCACTCTCCATAGCGGTTAACATACGGTTGAATCAATTCAATGGCGCCACTCCAAAGCGCGAAGCCTAACACCAAATAAAGCCAATAATTGGGGCGGCGCAGTGCCGAACAAAACACCAAGACCGCATAGCCAATTAAATGGTGAGTTTTATCACTGCCGGGTAATGGCGGTAATTCCACTAGCGGCATCAATGACCCAATAGTGATTCCAGTCAAAATCAGTAAAGTGAGTGCAACCCAACGCTGGCTACAAAGCTTGAGAAGAAAACTGACAGCGGCCGTCATTGAGCCAAGAGCCGGTCAAAGCTCCTTTGGCTCATAGCTTCGCCGCGACCAACTCTTCTAATTTGACTTGGTCAACGGCAAAGGCTCGAATACCTTGGGCTAACTTTTCAGTCGCCATCGCGTCTTCGTTTTGCATCCAGCGAAAACTTATTTCATCCATCGAAATCTTTGCCTGTGGCACTCCAGCATTGTCCGCAGACAAAACCCGGTCAAGCTGACCGTCATCATTGCGTAATTCCTCAAGATAGTTCGGACCAATGGTCAGGTAATCGCAGCCAGCGAGCGCTTCGATCTCCCCAGCATTTCGAAAACTAGCTCCCATCACAATGGTGTTATAGCCATGCTGCTTATAGTAGTTATAAATTTTGGTCACCGACATCACTCCTGGATCTTGATCAGCAGAGTAACTGTCTTTGCCAGTACTGGCTTTATACCAATCCATAATTCGACCGACAAAAGGAGAAATTAGAAATACCTTCGCCTGTGCACACGCCACCGCCTGCGCAAAACTAAACAATAAAGTCAGGTTGCAGTTGATACCCTCTTGCTGCAATTGTTCGGCCGCCTGAATACCTTCCCAAGTAGATGCCATTTTAATCAAAATACGTTCTTTACCGACACCTCGAGTAGCATACAAGCCAATAAGTTTGCGTGCTTTATTGATCGTCGCATTGGTATCAAAAGACAAACGTGCGTCTACTTCAGTCGAAACTCGGCCTGGAATGATTTTTAAGATCTCACATCCAATATCTACCGCAAAATTATCCACTGCATCTACCAAATCGCCATCTGCTGCGGCAATCGCTTGATCTATATAACTGGCATAATTTTGATCTTGGGCGACCTTTAATAACAATGACGGATTGGTTGTCGCATCTTGCGGTGTGTATTCAGCAATCGCTGCTAAATCACCAGTATCGGCAACCACTACGGTCATGCTTCTCAATTGTTGTAACTTATTCATCTTATTCTGCCTCTGGTTAGTCATCCAACTTAATATCTTCTTGAGTTGCCGACGCTGCTTCAGTGGTAATTGCTTTTACGGCCTGAAAGCCTTTGGGTAATTTACGCCCGCGCTTACCGCGCTCGCCCGAATAGTGCTCCAAATCCTGTCCCTTCAGACGCAGATAGCGTTTTCCTGAATGTACAAGCACATGTTGGCCCTTGCGAAAGGTGGTCGCGCCGAGCACGAACTCATCGCGCGCTTTTAATAGCTTAGAAGGCACATTGATCAACTTCACACCCTTACCTTTAGCCAGTATGGGTAATTCAGTCACTGGGTAGATGGTCAAATAGCCCGCCGTAGTCACCACCGCAATAAAGTCTTGCTGCAAATCATTGACCGTTAAAACGGGCAGTGCATTAGCACCTTTGGGTACACTCAAAGTGGCCTTACCTTTCTTATTTTTAGTCACCATGTCTTCTAGCGCACAAATAAATCCGTAACCTGCGTCGCTCAGCATCACATATTGATCGGTGTCGGGGCCCATCATCACTGACTTAAACGAAGCCCCTATCGGCGGTGTTACGCTGCTGCTTAGAGGCTCACCTTGTCCGCGAGCCGAAGGCAGTTTATGCGACGGCAACGCATAGGTACGGCCAGTTGAATCAAGCGCAATTAATGATTGATTCGACTTACCTCTGGCTGAAGATAAGTAACTGTCGCCTGACTTATAGCTAAGATCACGCGGATTAATTTCATGACCTTTGGCTGCGCGCACCCACCCTTGTGCCGACAAAACGGCAGTAATTTGCTCGCTCGGGACTAACTCACTCTGGTCGATGGCCTTTGCTGCTTCACGCGACACTAGCGGCGATCTACGGGCATCGCCGAATTCTGCTGCATCTTCTTTGAGCTCATTCTTTACTAATGTTTTTAAACGTGTTTCGGAAGAAAGTAACAATTCTAAGCGTTCGCGTTCTTTTTCGAGTTCATCTTGCTCACCGCGAATTTTCATTTCCTCTAGCTTAGCCAAGTGACGTAACTTGAGCTCTAAGATAGATTCAGCTTGACTGTCGCTTATCCCAAAGCGCTCCATCAATACTGGCTTGGGCTTATCTTCGCTACGAATAATTTCAATGACTTCATCGATATTGAGGTACGCGACCAATAGTCCTTCAAGAATATGTAATCGATCAACGACTTTGTCGTATCGATATTGCAATCGGCTGCGTACCGTTTCAATACGAAACGTCAACCATTCTTTTAGACACTCTCGCAAATTATAAACATGCGGTCGGCCGTCCAAACCGATCATATTCATATTCACACCAAAGCTCTTCTCCAAATCGGTGGTGGCAAATAGGTGCCCCATCAGAGATTCTAAATCGACCCGATTAGAGCGCGGAACGATGATCAAGCGAATTGGATTGTCTTGATCAGATTCATCTAATAGATCGCTGACCATCGGCAACTTCTTAGCATGCATTTGCGCCGCGATCTGTTCTTGAACTTTAGAGCCTGATGCTTGGTAGGGAAGTGCGTGAATAACAATATTTCCGTCTTCTTTGGAATACACCGCGCGTTGCCGCACTGAGCCATGGCCGGTTTTATAGATATCCAGTAATTGTGCTTGAGACGTGATGATTTCAGCTTCGGTGGCAAAGTCAGGTGCCAGCACAAATTCACACAATTCTTCAAC
>CAWUWF010000123.1:0-5052 GCA_963925935.1 uncultured Arenicella sp.
GTCTGGGAAAAGTAATCATCAATTGCACGGTAAACAGCGCTTGCGAGTTTTTGCTGGTAGCGCGATGACTTTAGATTGCGTTCTTCTTCAGGATTAGTAATGAATCCAGTCTCGATTAAAATAGAGGGGATATCTGCCGACTTTAGAACTGCGAAACCAGCTTGTTCAACTCGGCGACTGTGTAATTTACCAATACCATCCAATTTACTTAATACACGCCCGCCTAAATTGACGCTCTCGCTAATCGTATTATTCATCGATAAATCAACCAAGACCTGCGCCAAAAGAGCATCTTTACCAGCCAGGCTAACACCGCCAATTAAATCGGAAGCATTTTCTTTGGTGGCTAAAGCCCTTGCCATTGCACTGGTGGCGCCACTTTGCGACAACGCAAACACGGATAAACCGCTAGCTGATTTTTTTGTGAAGGCATCCGCATGGATTGAAATAAATATATCTGCATTTACAGCACGTGCCATTTTTCGGCGTTTATGCAAGTCTATGTAGTAATCTCCCTTACGTACCATAAAAGTTTTCATGCGGGGGTTTTTATCGACTATTTCCTTGAGCCTATTGGCAATTTGCAAGGTAATGTTTTTCTCCCTAGTACCACGATAACCAGATGCCCCAGGGTCTTCGCCACCATGCCCAGCATCAATTGCGATTATGATCGGACCTGCTTCTTGCTGAGTCTGGGGCGCCACTTCGGCCCTTGTAATGACTTCGTTTAGCGGTACTGCGGTTGACTCACTCTGATTCGTTGAACTGCTCGCCGTGCTAGGCGAGTTCGCTCCAGCGTCTGCATTGGCTGGGTAAGTTATGTTAGTAGAACTTCTCGTCTGTGCAGAATCATTGCGCGAATCTAAGGCATTGGGGTCCTCAATGTCGATCACTAAACGATGACCGTACAATTCGTTGGGTGATAACACAAAGTCGACAGCTCGCAAGGGCTTCTTTAATTCGAACACGAAACGAAGCCCATTGTTTTTTTTACTCCCGAAACGAATTGCGGATACATGCTGATTAGCAGTATCTAAGTCGGGTAGTGTAATAGACAGGTTTGCATTTTCAATATCCACCACCAAACGTCTCGGCTTATCTAAGCTAAACATGCTGTAAGCCACATTTTCTGAAACGTCAAACACCACTCTGGTCCGATCGGGCGAGTGCCAGAGACGAATATTTTCTACTTTCTGCGACTGATTGTCGGAGTTGATGTATGAGTCACCCAGCTGAGACCAAGCAACTTGCGAGCAACACAAGCCAAACACCAGGTAAGAAAACCTGAAATCTCTAAGTAAATGAGTGTTTATTTTAGATAACAAAGCGATGCGTAATTGAAATTTGAGTGTTGGAGCTAGAATGCCTTGATTACAACAGATTTCGACCTATTTTTGAAGTCTTATAGGGTTTCCAGTTTGCCAGCCAAGCCATTAAAAAACCAAAGTAATGACCGGATTACTTGTCGCAGCAATTGAAGTCAGCATTTAAACTAAATTCCTTGGCCATCGCTTCTGAGATAGAAAAAAGGAGCTGGGTTAATAACCTAACGATTGACGTTACTAGTGACATAGAGCTTAAACGATAAGGCCAAAGCTTAGATCGCTATCAGCAAGCGAGACTGCGGCTAAATGAGCAATTCCTTTTGATCCTTGGTGACACTTGTCTAAAAATTGGACTAGTGACTTGAATTCGCAGTAAATCAAACATTTCAATAGGTTGCCGAGCATCGTAAAGACCCTCGGCAATTAACTTAGATTGCCAGTATTCCATGAATCAACACTGTAGCTGAATCGAGCGCGGCTTAAACTACAGTTAATTGAATGGCGCGCCCTCCCGACCCCTGGCTCTCTATCAATATCTCGTGCGAAGGCGCTTGCAGATAGCGGCCCCCTTTATCGGGCCATTCAACCAAGAAAATACTATTGTCTGCCCAAAGGTCATTTAAGGCGAGATATTCAAGTTCACTAGGATCCTCTATACGATACAAATCCATATGATAGATAACACCCTCGTTGTAACTATATTCATGGATCAGGTTATAGGTTGGGCTCGTCACGGTTTCAGTGACACCAAATGCCGCCATTATGGATTGACACAAGGTGGTTTTGCCAGTGCCAAGATCACCTCTTAGATACACGCAGGCTGGGGCACGCAATAGATCATGGATCTGTTTTCCGACTTCATCGGTTTGCGCAAGGCTAGCGCTGGAAAAGCATTTAATATCTGGCATGTGGGCTCGTTAGCATAATTTAGTGACCTCATCTAGCCGCAGTGTAATCATCTAGAAAGACAATTTTATTGTTGATTTAGTTAACCTAAAAAAAGAACCTGTAACGATTTAGTCTTAAGCGACAGTCATACTGATCGCACTGAGGTATTATGCGAACATTATGACAGCAACCAAGACTACCTCAAGCGATGACATTAAGTCTTCGCAAATACCAAAGCGTACTGCGTTGAATCCCGAGCAATTAGCAAAATTAGCCTCTGATATCAAAATATGGGGTGCAGAAATTGGATTTGATAAAATCGGCATCGCTGATATTGATCTTGCCGTGCATGAACAACATTTAAATAAGTGGCTGCAGATGGGCATGCATGGCGAAATGGATTATATGCACAAGCACGGCCCCAAGCGTAGTCATCCGGAATTACTAGTAGACGGAACCCAACGCGTTATTTCGGTACGTTTAGACTATGCTCCTGCAGACATTGACAGCGCTGAGTCAATATTAGATGACCCACAAATCGGCTACATTTCTAGATACGCCTTAGGTCGAGACTATCATAAAGTGATGCGCAATAAGCTTAAGCAATTAGCTGTTCGCATCAATGCTGATATAGGTGAATTTGGTTGTCGAGTGTTCACCGACAGCGCACCCGTATTAGAAAAAGCACTTGCTGAAAAAGCAGGCCTTGGTTGGATAGGCAAACATACAAACTTACTGGACTCCAAAACTGGCTCATGGTTTTTCCTTGGCGAGCTGTATGTCGATCTGCCTTTACCGATTGATCAAGCAGCCAGCAACCACTGCGGCAGTTGCACAAAATGCATCGACATCTGTCCTACCCAGGCCATTATAGGCCCCTACTCTGTAGATGCCCGTCGCTGTATTTCGTATCTAACAATAGAACTTAAAGGCAGCATTCCGGTGGAATTTCGTAGCGCCATGGGCAATCGAATTTATGGCTGCGATGATTGCCAATTCGTATGCCCATGGAATAAGTTCGCACAAACCTCTAAAACCGCTGACTTTACCCCTCGCGAACAGTTAACCGATCGGAAATTGCTGGAATTATTCGACTGGAGCGAACAGGAATTTTTAGACAACACGCAAGGCACAGCTATTCGACGAATTGGTTATGCCTCCTGGCTGCGAAATATTGCTATTGCCTTAGGTAATTCAAAGGCAGGTAATTCAAACTCAGATAAAGCGAAAGCACAATCTGAGCAACAAGAAATCATCAACGCCTTGCAGGATCGCCTATCGAATAGCCCAGAGATGGTCCAAGAGCATATCCAATGGGCTATCTCCGAGCTTGGCGATTAGGGCAACCTCTACCCCACCCCTAGTAATCGTCTAAGTCAACATCATCTTGCATGACAAAATGGTCTCGATAATAGCGTAACTCTTCGATCGACTCTTTGATGTCATCTAGGGCCTGATGCGAGGCCCTCTTTTCAAATCCAGACAAGATACTCGGCGCCCAATGTTTCGCCATCTCTTTGAACGAACTAACGTCAACATTGCGATACAACAACCAATCGCTCAGTTCTGGCATGTATTTATAAAGAAATCGTCGATCTTGGCAAATGCTATTGCCACAGAGCGGAGATCGGTTTCGAACCGTATGGCGCTGAATAAAGTCAAGAGTGTCAATTTCAGCCTGACGTTCAGTAACCCGAGAAACTTTGACCTTTTGCACCAAACCAGTTCGGTTGTGGGTACGGGTATTCCACTCATCCATACCATCTATCAACTCTTGTGATTGATGAATCACGATTACTGGACCCTCAGCAATGGTGTTTAAATCGCCATCGGTAATAATCGTCGCCATTTCAATAATGCGCTCTTTTTCAGGGTCTAGCCCAGTCATTTCCAAGTCCATCCAGACTAAAGCTTGAGGGTTTTGTGGCACGGGCCATTCTCCTTACCAATTATGATTGGTGTATAGTATTTGTGTGAGTAACGCAATTGCGAATAAGCCCAAGAATACTATGAACCTAGCAAGCAATAAAGGAATCAATAAGGTTATCAACAAACAGTGTCGCATCTATTCAACTAAGGAAGCACCGCTGGACGAGTCAGAGATAGAGCAACTGATCAAACAAACGCCAACTTGGCGCTTCGCAAGCAATGAAAACTTATTAGTGCGAACCTTTGATTTCCGGAACTATTATCAAACCATTGACTTTGTGAATCACTTAGCCGACATTTGTCATGAACAGGATCACCATCCCGAATTAAAAATCAGCTACCAACGCTGCGAAGTGGCATTCAATACGCATACCGTCAATGGCGTGACTGAGAACGACTTCATCTGCGCGGCAAAAATTGATGCAATTAATTTTACTAATCTAGAGAAAGAAAAGAAATCGGTGAAATAGAAATAAAAAATCGATAGATTTACGTGTCTTCTATCGTATCGAGCGCCGGTCTTTAAAGGCCGCGGCTAAAGTTCGTTGGTCCATATATTCAAGTTCACCACCCACCGGCACTCCTCTCGCCAGACGAGTTACTTTAATATCGTAGGGCGCAAGTAATTGCTGAGTATAATCAGCGGTAGTCTCACCTTCGGGCGTGATATTGGTGGCGATCACCACTTCATCAATATCATTCCGGGCAACCAATTCCCCCAATCGTTTAAAGCCTAACTTGTCAGGCCCGATTCCTTCAAGGGGAGAAAGCTTACCCATCAATACGAAGTATAAACCCTGATAAGCACCAACCTGCTCTATAGCTTGTAGATCAGCCGGTGTTTCTACAACGCAGAGCAAACCCCGATCACGCTTTTCAGAACGACAGATATCGCAAAACTCACTTTCAC
>CAWUWF010000124.1:0-5693 GCA_963925935.1 uncultured Arenicella sp.
CAATTGGCGCCAATTTTTGCTGAGAATAAAAATGTTGAAAATGCCATGCAATTGGCGATTGATAATGTCGATCCGACCAAGACTAATCGTCGCCAAGTTGTTCGTATGTTACAAAATCAATTGTATTTAGATGGAAGTCACGCCCTTTTAGACTATAAAACAGATTTAAAGTTTACGCGTTCGAGGGAGAAATTTATTATCGAAACGCACTATCGACGAGAAATCCATTTATTTTTTAATATTGGTGTATTTGTGACTTTTGACAATGTTGTTGAAAAAAATCTCGGCATTCCTGAATAGACCTGATTCTCAATAGCAATATAACTTTTACCAACGTTTAAATCTGCTGAGCACTAATAGTGATGCTTGGTAGTAATAATGCTCAATCCGATAAAGGCACTACCATGCAAACGCAATTTAGATGCAAAAGCTAAGCGCCTTAATCCGCAAGCTGGATTACCAATTCAGCGATAGCGCTCTGTTAGAACTCGCACTAACGCACCGAAGCCGTGGGTCCAAAAACTACGAACGGCTTGAATTTCTTGGGGATAGTATTCTAGGTTTTGTGGTAGCTGATTGGCTGTATAACGAATTCCCCAGTCTGTCTGAAGGTAAACTGAGCCGTATGCGTTCAAGCCTGGTTCGCCAAGAGACGCTTGCCGATGTCGCTCGAAGTTTTCAGTTAAGCGATTATCTAATTCTTGGGGAGGGTGAAATGAAGAGCGGCGGTTTTAATCGCGACTCTATTTTGTCTGACACGGTTGAAAGCTTGATCGGCGCAATCTATTTAGACAGTGATTTTAGTCATGCTCGAAATTTTATTCTAACTAAATTTCAAAGTCAGTTTGCTTCGATTTCTCCCAAATCCCATTTCAAAGATTCCAAGAGTCAATTGCAGGAATTCATGCAAAAAAAGGGCTTAGAACTGCCTGTCTACGAGATCGTTAATAGTAGCGGCGAACAACATGAGCAAGAGTTTTCAGTTGAGTGTCGTTTGCCTGAGTTAGATATTCGGGCTGAAGCAAGCGCTCTATCGCGGCGCTTGGCAGAACAAAAATCGGCAGCGTTAGTGTTACAGAAATTGTTAGAATCGCCGCCGAACAAAAAGACTGTTACAGGTGTCACAACCAAAAGCGTCGCGGTGAAAAAAGTCACAACCAAAAGCGCCGCGGTAAAAAGCGTCGAGTCGAATAAAAAGGTTGCCCATGGCACCCAAGGTAAAAAAAATGTCTGAAGATTTCCGTTTTGGGTTTGTCACAATTATCGGTAAGCCAAACGCTGGCAAATCAACTTTGATGAACCGCATTATTGGCCAAAAAATAAGCATCACGTCGCATCGCCCGCAAACGACCCGTCACCGAATTTTGGGAATACGTACCGAGGACAATAAACAAATCGTGTTTGTGGATACACCGGGAATTCATTCGATCGCCAAAAAATCGAACCGTAAAACCATTAATAAGGTGATTAATAAGACCGCGATTTCCAGTATTGATGGTGTCGATGTTGTGTGTCTAATGATTACATCACGAGGTTGGACTGAGCAAGATAAATTGGTTCTACAGGCACTCCAAGATACTAAGGTGCCAGTAATCTTATTGATTAATAAAATCGATAAATTATCCTCTATTAATAAAGTGTTACCTCTAATTGCAGAGTCATCAATGTTATTTAATTTTGCCGATATCGTGCCTATTAGTGCGACTAGTAACGTCGACGCGGTGAATAATGTAGAACATCTAGTGGACGTTGTTAGTAAGTACTTACCTATTCAGGGTGCGGGGTTCGACGAAGATCAAATTACCGACCGTAGTTTTCGGTTCTTGGTGTCGGAGTTAGTCCGCGAACAATTGTTTCGTCGCTTAGGGGACGAACTGCCTTACGCCACAGCAGTCGAAGTTACTCAATTTTCCAGCGAGAATGGGCTCTACCATATTGGTGCGGATATTTGGGTTGAGAAAAGTTCGCACAAGGCGATGGTGATTGGCAAAAAAGGCGAAGCGCTAAAAAAAATCGGTACTTCAGCACGTCTTAATTGTGAAACTTTATTAGAGCAAAAAGTGTTCCTCGAATTGTTTGTAAAGGTTCGCTCTGGCTGGTCGGATAATACGCGCGATCTTTATAGCCTAGGATACGACGAAGGAATTAAATAAGCGCATGATCAGACTGAGCTTCTAAGTAGTCATTTAGATTTATGCGTGTTCACCAACAAGCAGCCTACGTGCTTATCAACCGGCCATACAGTGAGTCCAGCTGGATTGTTGAGATATTCAGTCGGGAATATGGTCGCATGGCGCTTATGGCAAAGGGCGCGAGAAGAATAAAATCTCAACTTAAAGGCGTATTATTACCATTCCAACCGGTATTGCTGAGTTGGGTTGGAAAAGGTGAAATTCCAACATTAACCTCGGCAGAAATAGATGTTTCGGGATTCAATCTTATTGAAAATGACTTGCAGGGCGACCAATTGGTTTGCGGCTTTTATTGCAATGAATTATTAGTGTATTTGTTGCATCGTCATGACCCACACCCGCAATTATTTGATCGTTATCACAGCACTATTATCCGTCTATACGATCCTGAATCGGTGGTTAGCGAAGCAAAATTGGCTGCTACCTTGCGTAAATTTGAGCAGATAATGCTTAAGGAAACGGGTTATGAAGTTAGTTTTGATAAAGAAGCCGATGGTAAGACCGCTATTCAGGGTGAAGCATTTTATCAATTTCAGCCGGGTCAGGGTTTTGTCAGAAGCTTGCCTGGCCAAGTCAAGAGCGTGGCGGGTGATGTTATTTTGGGCATGCAGGACGATTGGGAATCAAGCACCGAGCAGGCTCATATGACCAGTGTTAAGCATTTAATGCGTGATATATTGAAACAGAGCCTAGGCTACCAAAAAATAAACAGTCGGGAATTGTTTTTCCCAAAAGCGAGATAGGGTCCACAGTCATTCATGAGCGAACATCACATATTACAGCTAGGGGTCAATGTTGATCACATTGCGACCCTTCGGCAGGCGCGTGGAACCGATTACCCAGATCCCTCGCAAGCGGCGGATATTGCCCGTACAGCAGGCGCCGATGGGGTGACCGTGCACCTGCGCGAAGACCGTAGGCATATTCAAGATTATGATGTGTATAACATTAAGGATAATGTGCCTCTGCCGATGAATTTGGAGATGGCGACCACCGACGAAATGCTTAAAATTGCGGGCATAGTGAGGCCAGCCGAGTGTTGTCTGGTGCCTGAAAAACGTCAAGAGTTAACCACTGAGGGTGGTTTAGACGTGGCAGCTCAGATACCTAAGTTGCGGGATTATGTGGCGCAATTGAAAGATCAGGGCATTCGGGTTTCGTTATTTATCGATGCTGATGACGTACAAATTGATGCTAGTAAAGAGGTTGATGCAGATATTGTCGAGCTGCATACCGGGGTCTATGCTGACTGTTCCCAAGCACAGCGTGCTGAGGAACTTACTCGCATTGTGAAGGGCGTTAAAAGGGCGTATTCATTAGGTCTTCAGGTCAACGCAGGTCATGGCTTACACTACCAAAACGTCAATGCCATCGCCGCCATTCCTGAGATCGTTTGTTTAAATATAGGACATTCAATTGTTGCGCGCGCGTCAATGACTGGCTTCCACGAAGCGGTATTCGCGATGAAACAAATTATGATAGCTGCACGTTTAGAAGCCGAACAGTTGTGAGTTTACTTGACCCTGCGATGACCGCTTATAGGGTGTCTTTATAAAGCTCATACAACTTCATAACCTTGTTAATATAATCCAGTGTCTCATCATAAGGCGGCACACCGTTATACCGGCTAACGGCCCCTGCACCGGCGTTATAGGCGGCTAAGGATAGTTTCTTATCGTTATCATAGCGATCCATCAAGTCTTTTAAGTGTTGTACTCCAACTTCGATATTTCTTTTGGCGTCAAATTGATTTTGATTTAACTGGTAGTCGGCTGCAGTAGCGGGCATCAGTTGCATCAAACCCATGGCTCCTGATTGAGACAGTGCGTATTTATCAAAAGCCGATTCCACGTGAATGATTGCCTTGATAAATGACGATTCTAAATCATATTTCAGCGATGTATTTACAATAAGCGCATCGTATTGCGATCTTATTGGTTTCGCGCGATAAGGCGCACTGCGGCCTTTAGATGAACGGTACGGCTCTGTTTTGTAACTCTTTTTAAGTTTTAAATCTGCTTTTTTGGATTTTCGATCGGTAATTAATTTACTGCCATCAGCGCGCTCATAAACGTAGACAGTGGCCCAGCTAGCGCTAACAGGAAATATCGTTATAGTGGATAAAAACACTAAAATAGGTAATGAAAAGGGCCGCTTTAAGGTCATAGGTATTAGCTGAACTTTGTATTTTCTTAATATCGATAGTGTGTCACTAATCGATATAGGTTCCTATATAGCTGTGCGGTGGCATGTGATACATTAGCCCCCTAACAAATTTTTTCAATAATAAAATATTTAGTAACGTCGATTATGCCATCATTTGATATTGTATCCGAGATAGATAAACCTGAATTAAATAATGCCGTTCATCAAGCCAATAAAGAGTTGAATACACGGTTTGATTTCAAAGGCAGTGATGCCAGAGTTGAAACCACCGATAAAACCTTAACGGTATTTGCTGATAGCGATTTTCAGGTTAAACAAGCTGTTGATGTGCTGACTATCAAGCTGGCAAAGCGAGGCATTGATCTGGCTTGTTTGAAATATCGAGAGATAGAAGAAATTGGTGGCGCCAAAGCTAGGCAAATTATCGATCTACAAGAAGGTATCAATTCTGATTTGGGGCGTAAGTTAGTCAAACAAATAAAGGATAAGAAGCTAAAAGTTCAAACCGCCATTCAAGGCGAGCAATTAAGGGTGACCGGTAAGAAGCGTGACGATTTGCAAGAGGTGATTGCCTTCTTAAATGAGTCGGATGCTGAAATTCCATTGCAATTTAATAACTTTCGCGATTAGCTTAGCTACATAAGCTCATAAAAAACCTCAATTGACGTTTATTTCGAGTTCATGATTTATTATGGGCTCAGTGCTAAAATTCACTCCTGAAACCTAACTCCAGACTTTGTGTTAATAATATGAATACCAAATTAATTGCTGTGTTTACAGCATTGTTCGCCGCATTCGGTAGTGCAGTCAGTTTCGCAGATCAAAAAATCGATATCGAAAAGGTTCGAGTAGAGCTGCAGAAAATGATCCCTCAGGCAGCGTCCGCAGAGATCGTCGCATCGCCAGTTGAAGGCGTTTATCGTCTGCAACTGCAGGGGAATTATGCTTTTGCTTATGTTGCCGGCGACTACGTATTAATTGGCGATTTGTACGACATTAAGAGTCAGGTCAATCTTGGTGACCAAGCGTCTTCAGAGCGTATGGCATCGCTACTGAAAGACGTGCCCACCAGCAAAATGATCATCTATGGGCCGGAAAATCCAAAGCGTTACATGACCGTATTTACCGATATCGATTGTGGTTATTGTCGTAAGCTGCACAACGAAGTGCCTGAACTCAATGCTGCGGGTATAGAAGTAAGATATCTTGCTTTTCCTCGAGCGGGAATAGGCTCGGCTAGCCACAAAAAATATGTCTCAGTATGGTGTAGCGATGATCAACAAACGGCACTTACCAGTGCCAAAGCAGGCGCTACAATAGCCGCTGCGAGTTGCG
>CAWUWF010000125.1:0-5145 GCA_963925935.1 uncultured Arenicella sp.
GCAACACTGTCACTTGTATAATCGAGCAATGCTCTTTCACTAAAGCCTAATGGCTTGGTGTGGTACACAGCAGGTACGCCGATCGGAATAAAATTCACCTGTGGTGAATAACTGCTGACCAAGCTTCGTAAAATATGTAAGTCTTCAAATGAATCAGGACACCAAATGCCTCCAGGTGATTTGTCATTTCCCATCGCACCGCCGCCAAAGATATAAACAACATTAATATCTTTAGCGCCGCGTTTGAGCAAATCAAGCAATCCAACCGCTTGGCCGTCGACATCGATAAGCTCTACCCCGACGCCTATTTGTGAGCCTTGTTGGTAGTATTTGTTTGCTGGGCCAGCCGTTGCCAGACCAGAGAACAACACTAGAACAGCAATAAAAAACGTTAATTTACGGCCACTCAAAATAAAGTAACTCATAGATCGCGTAATTCGCGGCGTAATATCTTTCCTGCAGGCGACTTTGGTAAATCCTCAGCGAAGACTATTTGCTTAGGTATTTTATAGGCAGTTAGTTCACCACGACAAAACTCGATGATCTCTTTATCGGTTAACTCTGGGTTGTTCGATACAACAAATAATTTGATAGCTTCGCCGGTCGCATCGTTGGGCAACCCTACTGCAGCGCACTCAGTAATATTAGGGTGACCATAGACCACCTCTTCGACTTCATTTGGATAGACGTTAAAACCAGAAACAAGAATCATGTCCTTAATTCTGTCAACGATCTTGAGCCGACCATTGGATTGCAAAACACCTATATCACCAGTGCTAAACCAGCCATTTTTATCGATGGACTCAGCGGTTGCCTCGGGTTTATTCCAATAACCAGACATAATCTGTGGTCCCCTCAGACAAACTTCGCCAGCCTCCCCTGCCGCTAATTGCTGGCCCTGTTTATCAACAATCTTTATTTGTTGATAATCTAGAGCAGGCCCAACGGTACCCAGCTCTCGGTCTTCAGGTCGATTACAAGTTGCGGCTGCCGATGTTTCTGACAGACCATAACCCTCATAAATTTCGCTGCCTGTGCGTGCATACCATTCATCTGCTATTTCCTTAACCAGTGCTGTACCGCCCGAAATAACCGCTACCAAGGTAGAGAAGTCCACCTCGTCGAATTCAGGATGCGCCATCATCGCCTGAAGCAATGTGTTGACTGCGGCAATGCTGGAAAACGGATAGGCTTTCATTGCCTTAATAATAGAACCAATATCTCTAGGGTCTGGTATCAAAATGCTGGTTCCTCCCCATAGGAAGGAACTAACAATATTTCGGGTAAAGCCGAAGACATGATAAAGCGGCAAGGGCGCAATGGGCACCTCTATCTCACCAGGCTTGATTAGCACTACCGACTGGCGAGACATCGTCACTGCAGCGAATAGATTACCATGAGTCAACATGGCGCCTTTTGATGGCCCCGTGGTGCCGCCGGTGTATTGTAATACCGCGAGATCGTCCATGTTCAAAGCAGGTTTGGAACTTTGCCCCTCGCGGGATAAGCCACGTTCACCTGAAGCCAGTGCATCATTGAACCAAACGTAGTTCTGCGGCAGCCCGGGCTTATCTTGATTAGACTGTGACAAATCAAAAGCACCGGTTACGATAACCTGCTCAATAGCGGTTTTTTCAATCACCGATTGAGTCACCGGCAAAAGCTGTTCTAGCACGATAAGAGCGCGCGCGCCCGAATCGTTAAACTGATGAATTTGCTCGCGCGGCGTATACTGCGGATTAGTATTTACTAGTACCAAACCGGTTCGCATGATTGCCCATGCCACGATTGGATATTGAGTAATATTGGGTAACTGAACTGCGACTCTATCGCCTTTTTGTAGGCCCAGTTCATAGCAAAGATAATGCCCCATAATGTTGCTAAGCCGATCAATTTCAGCATAGCTAACTTCATACCCCAGACATGAAAAGGCGACAACATCTCGGTGTTCCTGACATACCTTGTCGAACATTTCGATCAAACTGGTGTGTCCTTCACGGTTTAACTCGCTTAGCGCTTTATGAGAATATTCGTTCATAAACTTCCTTTCTAATAGGGTTAATCCCAGATTATGCCTCGAAAACCTGTGAGGGGGTACCAAGGTCCTGAACATAAAAAAAGCCAGTGCTAAGCGATGCTCAACACTGGCCCTATTTCTAAAATACTTACTGTTTCAACAGACTAGAAGTCTTTTGAAACCGTGACACCGTAAGTACGTGGCTGGGTGCGATATCCAGTGAAGCTACCGGCTTGAGCAACAGATGGGAATGCACTAATCAGAGATACATGATCAGTCAAATTACGTGCCCATAAAGAAAAGCTTATACCAGAATCAGTTGTAAGCCCTGCTGACATATTCAAGTTGCGTGAATCACGGGTAAATTGTGAGGTATCCAAAGATGGATCTTGGGTAGTATCACCAACATTAATAGTGTCTTCGTAGAAATAGTCACCGCGAACAAAGGCTTCACTCGAACCAAGAGTAAATCGGTAGGTGGCTGATGCTGAAGCACTAATTTCATTGATACCGCCTGGCACTTGACCACTCAAATCAACTGTTTCGCCAGTTTGTGGGTTACGACCTGCATTAGTAAATGATTCATACAAAGGATCCAAGTAAGTTGCCGCGAATGTTAACTGTAGTGAATCAGTTGGATAGTAAGTAAGATCGAACTCAACGCCCTTTGAATTTTGCTCGCCGGCATTAGCCAATGCGAAACCAGTCCCGATAAAAGCATTAGATTGGAAGTTCTCGATTTTTTGATCAAATATCGCAAGATTAAATGAACCGCCTTCGAAACGCGTTTTATAGCCAATTTCAAGTACTTCCGCTTCTTCAGGCAAGGCAAAACGTTGACCATAACGTTGATTCGGTTGAATTAAACCCGCTGAAGCAAGTTGACTGCGAATAGCAATATCAGGATCTGCGTTACGCGTAAGGTTCCAAGAGGTCGCCTTAAAACCAGTTGAAAGACCGATATAGGCACTACTTGTGTCGCTCAAGTCATAAGACACGCGTAATGAATACGTCAATTCATCATCATCTGATTTGCCATTTTCAACTGAATTTGGGAAACCCAAATGTGGTGGTAAAAACTGTAAGCCCTGTAGGCCACCCAAGGGGTTACGACCCGCAGCGACTTCAGACTGCCCAATTGCGAGTGCAGTAGCCGGTGGCAATCCCTGTGCAATAAGTGACTGGGCTATAAAGCCAGCACCGATAACGTTGAAATCAAGAGCTGAGAAACCATCACCCTGAGTTTGGTTATAACTCGCTTCCTTTTCATCCTTAGTATAGTTAAGGCCGACCGTTGCCGTTAATTGATCACTTAAATGAAAGTCCAAGGTTCCAAAAATAGAAATTGCGTCATTTTCCAAAGTGCCTGTTTCAGACACACCCTGACCAACGTTACCAAAAGCACCTGGAATTCCGATTGCTGCCTGAATACCTGAATAACCACCGCCAGATAGGGCATCTAAATAACGAGTGTAACCACCACCAAATGGAAGTGCGTCAGTGTAATCAAGTGACTCATCAAACAAGAAGCCGCCAATCATCCAATCTAGCTTGTCGCCGTTGGTAGACGTTAAACGAATCTCTTGGGTAAAAGTATCGATATCGGTAGTAATTGCGTTCGTAATGATATCTGCACTGGTGAAATCAGAATCGATATTAGAGAATGAGTCTACGTTACGAAATGAAGTTATTGAGGTTAATGCGAAGTTTTCAAAGTCATGATCTATCTGCATTGAAATGCCAGAATTATCCAGTTGATTAGTCGGGTCGACACTGCCGTATAGCTCTAATGCCTCTGCATCATCGTCAACTATATTACCGCCGGCAAATCTAATTGCACCTGCTGTAGGACCTGAAATAAGATTAACTGTAGAACAACACTGTTCATCAATGGTATCGTAATCGGCGATTATACGAACTTCGGTATTGTCGCTAGGGTTAAGCACTAATTGCCCGCGAAAACTTTGACGGTCACGACTATTAATGTCATTTCCAGTCGTTAGGTTTTTCACATAGCCATCGCGAGTGTTCGATCCAGCCGATAGCATGTATGCAGCAGAATCAGAAAGTGCACCTTCAACTTGACCTTTTAAAATAACCTGACCAAAATTACCGACAGTTGCAGCAACTCTACCGGCAGATTCACCGCTTGGTTTTCTTGTTATAACACTGATCACACCTGCAGAAGCATTTTTACCAAACAATGTGCTCTGGGGCCCACGTAGGACTTCTACCCGTTGCAAAGCAGGTAAATCAGAGATTGCGCCGGCTGAACGTGAGCGGTAAACGCCATCAATGAAAACGCCTACAGATGGCTCGATACCAGGATTATTTGCGCCATTACCAAAACCGCGAATTACGAAATTGGTATTAGTAGAATTCTGCAATTGGCTAACGCGCAAGGATGGAACAACACTCTGCAAATCGCTAATATCCAAAATCTGGGCTTTGTCAATTGTGTCCGCTGTGGTCACCGACACCGCAATTGGAATTTCTTGCAGAGTTGATGCCCGCTTGGATGCGGTTACAATGATTTCCTCTAGCAAACCATTGGTACTCTGGGCAAGCGAAGCTGCCGGTATCGTCAGACAAGCAGCGGCGAGAATCGCCACACGTTTATGGGTAATTTTAAACATCAAATACTCCTCCTCAGGAAAATCTCCAGATTGTTTTAGTTATGTTCTGGAGATAAGCATACCAATTAATTGTCAAGTAAGCGATTCATATGTCCAATATAAATAACGGAAATTAACGCGCGTTTGACTGGGCATCAATTTAAATCATTGTGTTCTAAGAACTTTAGCTGGGCAGGCTAACCATTTCTCTAGCAATCCAATCACACCCAATAAGACACTTGAATTGATAATTCAGCTCGACTCGATGACTGATCTGAGCCAAAGTTTTAATCGCTTAGCTCACCCTGCCGAATCGATTTTCCGATGTCGCTAACCTTGTCACTTAAGTGACTGAATCACGCTGACCGTGGTAGAACATTGTAGCTCTTTTATTGTCATGACCCACTACCACCTCGAGGCTCGCGATATGCGCTGCATCGCCTTTTAAAATCGATATTACTGCGAGGTCAGCTGCAAGTTTTTTTTGCAACTGACCTCGCAGCGATTTGCACT
>CAWUWF010000126.1:0-9443 GCA_963925935.1 uncultured Arenicella sp.
ATTCTGAATACGATTTATTGATGCGTGAGCTGCAAAGCCTAGAACCACAATATCCCGACCTGCAAACACCCGAGTCGCCAAGCCAACGAGTTGGCGCCGCGCCTCTCGAACAATTCTCTCAGATCAGGCACGAACTCCCAATGCTGTCCTTGAGTAACGGGTTCTCAGACGATGATATTAAAGGCTTTGACAAACGCCTCCACAAGCAATTAGACATAGATCAGAAAGTAAATTTTGATTATGTGGCAGAACCCAAGCTTGACGGCTTGGCGGTCAGCATTATGTATAAGGATGGTTTGTTGGCGTATGCGGTTACCCGTGGTGATGGCAAGGTGGGTGAAGATATAACGCAGAATGTAAAAACCATTCGTTCAATTCCCTTGAGCCTGCCTGCAGGCGCGCCCGCTCGATTGGAAGTACGTGGTGAAGTGTTTATGAGTCACGCAGGATTTGCAAAGCTGAATAAAGCTCAGCTCAATAAAGATAAGAAACAGTTCGTAAACCCGCGCAATGCAGCTGCTGGGAGCCTGCGACAACTGGACTCTAAAATAACCGCTAGTCGAAATTTGTCAGTATTTATTTATTCTGTGGGTGTTATCAGCGAGCCAGACTTTGCTGACACACATTTTGAGATGCTTAATAAATTGGCGGATATAGGCTTTCCGATATGCCCATTGATCGAACTCGTTCAGGGCGCGCCAGGTTGTTTGAATTATTTTCAAGCGTTGTCGTCACAGCGCAGTGAATTAGACTACGAGATAGATGGCATCGTTTATAAATTAGATAAGCTTAACTTACAGAATAAAGCGGGGTTTATTGCCAAGGCACCACGTTGGGCATTAGCTCATAAGTTTCCTGCTGAGCAGGCAAGCGCCTTGCTAAAAGAGATTCAGGTGCAGGTAGGCCGTACTGGCGCAATCACGCCAGTCGCGAGATTAGAGCCAGTGTTCGTCGGTGGCGTGACCGTATCAAATGTCACCTTACACAATCAAAATGAGATAGCTAGGCTTGGAGTTAGACCTGGAGATACGGTGATGGTTCGCCGAGCGGGCGATGTTATTCCTCAAATTGTGTCAGTCGATCTGTCACGCAGGCCAAAGGACTCTAAGGCCTATGTATTCCCGATAAATTGCCCCGAATGTGATTCGCCGATCGTTTCTGAGGGTGAAGGCATTATTGCCCGTTGTAGTGGTGGCCTAGTCTGTTGTGCACAACGTAAACAGGCTATTAAGCATTTTGTCTCGAGAAGAGCATTAGATATCGATGGTATGGGCGATAAAATCGTAGACATGTTAGTGGACCTCAATCTGGTGAAAAATGTCGCCGATTTGTTTCGCTTAGAATATTCACAGTTGCTTGGCCTTGAGGGGTTTGCAGAGAAATCGAGCGAAAAGCTACTGCAGGCAATACACAGCGCTAAACAAACACACCTGTCTCGACTGCTGTATGCATTGGGGATTTCGCAGGTGGGTGAGACGACTGCAGAGCAACTGGCTCAGAGCTTTGGCACTATCGAAAACCTAAAAGCCGCTGAGCTAGAGCAGCTAGAGGCTTTGCCTGATATTGGGCCCATTGTGGCAGCGTCTATCGTTAGCTTTTTTGACGATCCTCAAAACCTCCAAATTATCGATAGCCTTGCTATATTGGGTGTGGTCTATCCGCTAATAGATATTCCATCCGCAGCAGATATTGGTGAACTGCCGCTGAATGGGAAAATAATTGTTTTAACCGGTGGCTTAGAAAGCATGACTCGCGCTGATGCAAAGAAGAAACTGCAAACCTACGGCGCTAAGGTGGCTGGAAGCGTGTCCAAAAACACCAGCATGGTGGTGGTCGGGACAGATGCTGGGAGTAAAGCCGAGAAGGCTGCAGAGCTTGAAATAGAGATGCTTGACGAAGACCAGTTATTGACAATGCTCGAAGCTCTTGCAGCAGGGTCTTATAGTAGCTCTTAGTTTAGTTAGCGAATGATAGCGGCGCTGGTTGTTCGCGGTTTATCAAGGCTTAGTGGCAGTATTGTTGAGATGCGCGCGTCTTTACGGCTTGATATTGGAACGCCTGATTTTATAGTTGGGAAAGGATACTATTTTGGCTTGCAAATGTTTGGAGGTTTGCGGCGTATTATTTTCCAGAATGAATTTTATTTGCGAGCGATAACGGCTGCTGATGTGCCAAACAATTTCTTCAAGTAATTCTATGTCGAATAAATCATCTGTGTGGTCATCTTGCAATTGATATGCGGTCTCGCCCAATAGATCCAAGACCAGTTCTAGGCGCAGAGATGATCGAAGATGTTGGCACTTACTCAATTTGTAAGACTTTTTAATTAGCTCAATCAGGTAACGTTTGCAATCACTGTCTTTATCTATGAATTCATGAATGGTTTTGGCTGAATCAGATATTCGTATTCGTGAGTTGCCTAGATCCGCAGCAACTCGACGCCAGAATTCATCGAAATGTACCGATGTTGCCTCGAGTTTTACAGAGTGTTTCATGAATTAGTTTTTAAAGATTGTGTTTGTTTTAAAATAATCAAGCGTTATGGATTTCACATCAATATGTTAGACTCTCGCGATTCGCCAATGAGCAGCAATTGCTTAATAATTTGTTCGCCGAGCAAGTCGGACCTGAAGCCGATTCTATTTTTGACTTTGTCGACAGACCGCCTGACGTATGAAATATCTAAATTGTGTCCCTTTGTTTTAACTTGTTAATTCATCAGTGTCAAATCACTGGTAAGTCAGAATGCCGTTTGCGCAATCCTGAGGTGTTCTATAGGCCATCCTAGTTGGCTGGTTCCACCGCACGTGTAACATTAACCCATATTTAAAATTAATCTTTGAGAGTTATAGAAATGTCAGATCAAGAACAGCCGAAATCGTTCAATGTTGCTATTGTTGGTGCGACTGGCGCGGTAGGTGAGACCTTATTAGAAGTACTTGAAGAAAGAAAATTTCCGATCGACAAGCTTTTTCTATTAGCCAGCGAGCGCTCTGCTGGCACTGTCCGAAAATTTAATGGGCGTACCATAAGAGTACAAAATTTGGCTGACTTCGATTTCAGTCAAGTGCAGATTGGACTATTTTCTGCCGGCGGATCGGTTTCAAAAATTTATGCGCCTAAAGCAGCTGATGCCGGCTGTGTGGTGATCGACAACACCTCTGAGTTTCGCTATGACGACGACAAGCCGTTGATTATCCCAGAAGTAAATGCGCACGCCATTGGTCAATACACACAGACCAACATTATTGCAAACCCTAATTGTTCCACTATCCAAATGTTAGTGGCCTTAAAGCCTATTCATGATGCTGTTGGCATTAAGCGCATTAACGTGTGTACCTATCAGGCGGTTTCCGGAACAGGCAAAGAAGCCATGAAGGAATTAGCGGGGCAAACGGCTAATTTGCTGAACGCCAAGTCTCTTGAAATAAAGGTCTACCCAAAGCAAATTGCATTCAACGCCTTACCACAAATTGATGTTTTTACTGACAATGGATACACCAAGGAAGAGATGAAGATGATTTGGGAAACAAAAAAAATACTCGGTGATGATTCGATTGAGGTAAACCCAACCTGTGTTCGAGTCCCTGTTTTTTACGGTCATTCTGAAGCTTGTCATATTGAAACACGCGATAAGATTACCGCACAACAAGCGCGTGAATTATTGCAGAATGCATCAGGAGTTGAGGTGATAGATGAACGAGTTGATGGTAGTTATCCCACCGCTGTGACTGACGCTGCTGGATCTGATTCTGTCTTCGTCGGGCGAATTCGCGAGGATATTTCTCACCCTCAAGGCTTAAACCTGTGGGTAGTGTCAGACAATGTTCGCAAAGGCGCAGCCACCAATAGTGTGCAAATTGCAGAGTGCCTAATTAAGGACTATCTTTGATACACAAAAGCGGAGATTCCTGAGCTGAGTGCTCTTTATCCATGCAACCTTAGGCTGCGTTTAACTGTTGCCCTAAGGATTTAATTTTGCTGGACGTGCTTTTGTTTTACTGTCATTTCTTAAGATATCGCCTAGCAAAAGTAATGGCAGGCCAAAATTGGTGAATCAAATTCACACAACAATAATTATCAGGATTAGCATTTTCAGTGGCTATTTTTTTTGTTTAAATTGTTTGCTAACGTGCTATTGGATATTGATGTAGCATTGTAGTTGCTAACAAATGAACTAAGTTGTTACAATACGATGCTAACTATCTAAAATTTATTAATAATTTTCCATCCAAGGGTGATTACATCAGGGCTATCACCATCGGATTTGGAGTAAATATGGCAAATCGAAAAACATTAATTTCCGGTTTTAAGCTGGCTGCCGTGGCTGCTGTCGGATTGTTGGCATCTGCTAACCTGGCAGCATTGGGTTTGGGAACTCTGGACATTCGCTCAAACTTGAATCAGCCATTAGACGGTGTAATCGAAATGCGCGTTTCAGCGGGCGATGACATCAGTTCTATAACGGCCTCAATCGCTTCTAAAGAAGATTTTCTAGGTCTGGCTATTGATTACCCAAGTTATTTGAGTGATTTGACTATTAGCATCGAAGGATTCGGTAGCGATAGTGTTTTGCGAGTAGTTAGTAATGATGTTGTCATTAAAGAGCCGTTTATACATTTTTTAGTGCGGGTAGACTGGGCTGGTGGTAGTTTTCTTCGAGAATACACTGCGTTAATTGATCCTCCTGTTTACGCAGCCGAAACACCGCAGTCTATTGCAAAACCTAAAGCTGTCGGCACTGACCAGTCTTATCAGGCATTCAATGACGATGCTCAAGATCAATTTGAAGCTGAAGTAGCTTACGATTCGGCAGCTCAAGATGTTGCGGCAACTCGCAGCCAAGAAGATTTTTCGACCAACGCACAGTACGGACCAGTTACTTCGGGTGAGTCATTAAGCATGATTGCTGCTGAACTTCAGAGCCAGTTTCCTGACCTGAGTATTTACCAGATCATGCTGGTAATGTTTGAAGAAAATCGCGATGCATTTATTAGCGATAACATAAATGGACTGCTCAAAGGTTCGGTGCTTAATATTGGCGATTTGGATGCCATTCGTGTTGTTAAAGTGGCGCAGGCGAAACAATTTTTCTTTGACCAGGTAAACGAGTGGGAATTATCATTAATTGCATCTAATAGCGCCTCAAGCGATTCTGGCTTGCGTGTTGCTAAAGACCAATACGATTATTCCTTTGATTCATCCGATGACTTTAGCCGCACCAGCATTACAGATACAACGGTCGACAATTTTCAAGTTGGTTCCAGTGGCGATATAGTTCAGGGCGTGTCAGCTTCGCAAGGTGATAGCAGTGACGGTGAAGTGTTCGCTTTGCAGCAAGAAATCACGGAATTACAAAGTTCGCTGAGTTCTTCGACCTTGGAAAACCGCGAATTATCAGAGCGGGTTTCTATATTGGAAGAACAGATAGCCGATATGAACCGCTTGGTTAGGATGAATGTCGAAGATGCAGAATTAGCAAGCTTAGAAGCGACCCTAGCAGACCAGAATGATGCTGAATCCCTCGTGGAAGACAGCGAACTTGTCGTTGGCGATGCGGTTGTTGAAAAAGTTTCATCGATTGATGATTTAGTTGGTGAATACCTTAGTGGGGAAAACGAAGCCGCCTTAGCACTCGGTGATGAAACTGCCGTAGATACAAAACCCACGCCAGTCGTTTCTGGCCCCAAACTTGGCTTGTTTGAGAAGATTACAACCGCATTACTTGATGATGGCTTGTGGAAAATTTTAGCAGGAACAGGCGTTGTTTTACTATCTGGTTTGATCATATTGCTATTTCGCCGCCGTCGTGCGGACGAAGAGTTTGAAATAAGTATGTTGTCTATCGAGACCCACTCACAATCTATTGATGATGCCATCTTAGCAAGGAAAGCTGCGGAGAAATCAACAGATCGTGAAACATCATTCTTGACCGTTTATAGCGACAGTGACGCGGTAGTTCACGCTTCTGAGGTTGATCCAATTGCCGAAGCTGACGTGTACATAGCCTATGGCCGCGATGAGCAAGCTGAAGAGGTGTTGCTCGACGGTGTTGCCAGCAAACCCTGGCGCGTAGATATTAAGCAAAAGTTGCTTGGCTTGTATCACAAAAACAATAATGTTGAGGGTTTTGAAAGAATTGCCGAAGAGCTTTATTCTCAGAAAAAACAGTTGACCAGCCAGATTTGGGAGACAGTTAGTTTAATGGGTAAGGATATTGCGCCTGACAATCCGTTATTTGATGTTTCTTCGGCTGAGCTATTGGCAGATGCATTGCCGGGTGCGGATTTAGCGTCGGATACACAATCGCCTAAAGTCGCTGACGGCTCAGGTGCCGCTGCTAATGCAGATGGCAGTTATGAAATAGAACCACGGGAAATCGCCCCAGGCATTTCTTTAGCGCAAGAATCGTCGTCGATCAATTTGGTTAATTTCAATGACGGTCGTAGTGAGATTAGTGAACTTGATGATATCGATATTAGTGAATTAGATCTGGGTTCGGGAAGTTTTAGTGATGCTGATGGTTTTTTAGGCGCTGAACGCTCTACTCGGGTCGAGGAGGATTCTGGGATCGATATAGGCGGCGATTTTGGTGATGATAGTGCTTTTCTGAATGGCGATGAAACGAGCCTAACTAAGAGTTTTGAGGGTTCTAGCACAGTCGAATTTGAGCCAGCTACCTCAGCGGTCGATAACAAGAGTAAAAACGATAGCGATGCCGAGTCAGATCAACGAATCCCGCCTGACCTAAGTGATTTAGATATTGATCATGATTATGACGAGGCACAGACTCAATACGAATTGGCAAAAGTGTTTATCGATCTAGGTGATGAAGATGGTGCCCGTAAAATTTTGGACGAGCTGGTAGCCAATGACGAGATTAGTCAAAATGTAATGAGCTCTGCTCGAAAATTACTGAAGTCTTTACAGCGCTAGTTTGTTAGCACTTCTGCGCCTCTCAAGTAGCGCGCGATGAAATAGCGGTAACTTTGCCAGAGCTTTTTATTGCGTTACTCAAATGAATCAGCGATTTTATCAATGTTAAACTCGGGTTTTGTATTGAAATTCTGCTGCGGCTGAAATAAACAGTAGATAATAAGAAAATGACGGTAAGGCGATACGCTGCTTGCGTAGAATACGATGGTTCGGAGTTCAGTGGATGGCAGACCCAGAAGGGTGACATTCGAACAGTGCAATCCCTGATTGAAGCCGCTCTTAGCAAAGTCGCTGATGCTCCAGTAGCAGTAGTTACTGCGGGAAGAACTGATGCGCGCGTGCATGCCAGTCATCAGGTTATTCACTTTGATAGTGATGCGGATCGGGCTGAGTTTGCTTGGTGTCGCGGCGCTAATCGGTTTCTTACCAAGGATGTTAGATTGCGATGGGTTCAGCTTGTCGATAATGAGTTTCATGCGCGGTTTTCGGCTTTAAGCCGGTCGTATCGTTTTATTATTTATAATGACCCTATACAAAGTGCTCTTTATCGCAATCACGTAACTCCAGAACCTAAATCTCTAGATCCGCTGAAAATGGCAGAAGCGGGTAAGGCCTTGTTGGGCGAGCACGACTTTACCTCGTTCCGTGCGGCGGGATGCCAAGCGCAGTCG
This sequence comes from uncultured Arenicella sp., assembly GCA_963925935.1. Lineage (GTDB taxonomy): Bacteria > Pseudomonadota > Gammaproteobacteria > Arenicellales > Arenicellaceae > Arenicella. Next base: position 7,608 of record CAWUWF010000126.1, read on the forward strand.
CCAATCCGTACAATGCTATATTTTAATTTGATGAGTAAAGGCTCCTGGATTTGGTTTGATGTACAGGCCAATGCCTTTTTACAGCACATGGTGCGAAACATTGCCGGTTCATTGATTGAGGTTGGTTGCGGCAAGAGATCGGTGGGCTGGATGGCTGAGGTGCTTGCAGAAAAGGATCGAACCCTTGCAGGTGTTACCGCAACTGCAAATGGGCTATATTTGGTCGGAGTAGAGTATCCTGAGAAGTTTGCTCTGCGCAGTTCGAGGCAAGATGTGTGTTACTGGCCGGAAAGTAGCGCTCAGATCGCTACTTAGTTTTAGCGTATTTGCATAGTGAACGTCGAAAGAAATTGGGATTTCAGTATCTAAGGTGCGTACAGCTTTAATGAATAGAAGAATAAAGGTAAAAGTATGTGGTATGACTCGGCCAGAAGAGGTGCGAGCCGCAGTGGATCTAGGCATAGATGCTATTGGGATGATTTTATACGCGCAAAGTCCGCGCCTTATTGATCTGAAAGTAGCGCAAGCCATTCGCCTGGAAGTACCGGCATTTGTCAGCTTGGTTGGTGTGTTCGTAGACGCAGATACGTCTCTCATTAATCACTATATCTCAGAGATTGGTCTCGACGTGGTTCAATTGCATGGCGCCGAAACAGATCAGTTTGGGTGCGCTTTACAGGCTCCGTTTATTAAGGCAATTCGAGCCAAAAGTAGACAGCAGGTAGCGATTGACACAGCATCATTTCCAAATGCGAGGGCATTATTGCTAGACCCCTACGTAGCGGGGCAACACGGCGGAACTGGTCAACAGTTGGAGCCAACGCTTTGGCCGACATCAATTTCGCAAAAGCTAATATTGGCCGGTGGGCTGTCGGCGCAGAATATCGCTAAAGCATGCGAGTTAACGTCACCGTTTGCGGTTGATCTTAATAGTGGCGTTGAGAGCGAGCCTGGCCGTAAGGATAGTTCGAAATTAGCGGCTGCATTGAGCGCGCTAGGACGATAGCATTCTATCTCACAAAATGGCTTTTTGAATTGCGAGTGAAATTCGTCGTATTCACCTGAAATGCCATGCCGCAAACCCTAAACTTATGTCTTCTGCAAAATATACTGAACTAGAAACTGTTGCCGATTGGATGGGATACATCCAAACCTTGCATGTGCGAGAAATCGACCTAAGCTTAGACAGAGTCGATCAAGTTTACCGCCGAATGTATCCCGCAGGAGTTAGCTTTAAAGTAGTCACCGTTGCAGGTACTAATGGAAAAGGCAGCACCTCAGAGCTAATTTATTCAATTTATCAGCAGGCAGGATACAAGACTGCAAAATTCACCTCTCCACACATTAGTCGATTCAATGAACGCTTCAGAGTAGCTGATTGCGATGCAGATGATGACGCATTATTGGCAGCATTTAGGCGGGTTGAAGGGTGCCGTGACGACACCAGGCTGACCTACTTCGAATATGGGATTCTGTTGGCGGTAGAGCTTTTCGAGCAAGCTGAAATTGAAATCGCAGTGATTGAAGTCGGTTTAGGTGGACGGCTCGACGCAAGTAATATTCTAGATACAGACCTAGCGATAGTTACTAGTCTCTCGATAGATCATGTTGCGTGGTTGGGAAGCACGCTTGAGGAGATCGGTCGTGAGAAAATTGGCATAGCGCGAGGCAATGCGCCCTGTATTTTGGGTTTCGCAGAGCCGCCGCAAAGTATCTCTGATTATTGCCATCAACTTAGCATCATACCGTTAAAACTGGGTATTGATTTTAAGCTGCAAAGTAAGCCAGAGATGGAGCGATGGACATGGTTGGGTGCAAACAAAAGGCATTTGGACC
>CAWUWF010000127.1:0-21369 GCA_963925935.1 uncultured Arenicella sp.
TCACGCCAGCGTTTACGGTCCTCTATAGCCGACTCAAACTACCATTCCTGCCCGCGCTGTGAAGGTAATGGACATATCCGCAGTGTTGGATCTTCGGCTTTAAGTATTTTGCGTATTATCGAAGAAGAAGCACTGAAAGAAAATACCGAAGCAATTCACGCTCATTTACCAATTAAAACAGCTACCTATTTGCTGAATGAGAAGCGTCATGAAGTCACATTATTGGAAAGCCGCTTGGGTACCAATATCACGATTGTTCCGACCATCGAATTAGAGACTCCGCACTTTAAGATTCAACGACTACGCAGCGAAGATTTGGATGAAATGCCAAATCTGCCAAGCTATAACGTTGAGATCACCGAGCCTAAAGAAGACCCTCGCAAAACCAAGTACCAGAAGAAACACCAAGCAAGTAACGTGGTAATCGCTCCAAATACCGAACCCGCTGTTGGTCTCGAATCCATTGAATTAGAGACCAAACCGGCGCCAACGCCAAAGCCAGTTGCACCAGAACCCGTTAAGCCGGGAATCTTTGTACGCTGGTGGAGAGCATTATTCGGCACAGGCGAAGAAGAAAAGAAACCGAACAAGAAGCCAGTCCACAGGGGCCGCGACAAAAAAGACTCTGATGGCGACCAACGCAATAACAACCGCAATAATAACCAGCGTCGTGGCAACAATCGCGGCGGGCGCAACACTGGCGGTCAACGTCGTGGCGGGCGCAACCAAGCCAATCGAAACAGTAGTCCAGCAAAAACGGACGACACTGCAACTACTGGCGAAGATGGGCGCAACCAAGGCAGTGCGGCTAATAAAGAGTCAGCGAATAAGCCTCAAGGTGCTAAACCTGGCTCCAATCAAAACCGTAACCGCAATCGCAATAGAAATCGAAGTCGTAACAATCAGGGCCCTAAATCCGATAATTCAGGGTCATCCAATGGGCCGGATTCAGCGAATACCTCTAGCGATGCATCCAATAGCAGCAACCGTCAAGACGACGGCGGCGGAAATAGCAAGCCTAGTAGCAATAACGCTCCGGAAACTAGTAAAGCCCCCGCAGCTTCAAACCCATCTAGCGAAGCAAATGGCAATCAGTCTGATTAATAATCGCTATTGAGTGACTATGTGTTTATGCCGCAAACTAGGTTTAAACACAATCCTTATGATATCTAACAACACCGTGACTTTGTTTGGGCGCGGTGTTGTTAGTTTCACAAGCCCAGCGAATAGGTTTAATGCGCGACAGCCTGTTGCCAAGTTTTTTCAGTTGCCTCACATTGGCACTGAATTTAAGAAGCCGTAGCCCGCAACATCCAAGCAACTTTCTCATGAATACGCATTCGGTCAAAAATCAGCGCGGCTGATGATTCGTCATCGGCACCCTGTGCTACGACCAACGCTGCTCGACAAGCTCGCACCCCTTGTTCATGCCCTTTAATTAAGATGCTGAGCATTTCCTGAGCGTTTGAAACGCCATCTACTTCTTCGATTGAACTCAATTGCGCAAAAGCTTTATAGGTTTCTGGCGCTACGACATCCAGGCTTCTGAGCTCTAAACTTTTATGCAGTAGCTTATTGATTAATTAGTCACATCAATGATTAAGGGTAACGCTACTTTTCAAACACAGCGATTGATTCAACATGCGCGGTATGCGGAAACATATCGATTACGCCCGCGTAACTTAGGCGATATCCATGCTCATTTACCATCACGCCAGCATCTCGTGCCAAGGTCGCTGGGCCACAGGATACATAGATTACTTTAGATGCTTCAAACTGAGGAATGCGTTTGACCATCTCATCTGCACCTGAGCGTGGGGGGTCTAATAAAATCTTGTCAAACTTTTGCTCTAACCAATCGCCGTGCGAATCAGATGTCATATCTTGTTTAAATAAATCCCCAAAATGAAAATCCACATTATCCAATTTATTTAGTTTCTTGTTGTGCAGTGCTCGGTTGACTAAAGCCTGATCACCTTCAACACCAATAACTTCTGACGCATGTCGTGCTAACGGTAAGGTAAAATTGCCAACCCCGCAAAAAAGATCCAAGACCCGGTCGTTAGCTTGGATATCAAGAAGTTCGATGGTTTGGTTAACCAACTGTTTGTTTATCCCACTATTAACTTGGATGAAGTCGGTTGGCAGGAATTCGACTTTGATATCGTGATCATCAAAACGATAGAACAGTGGGTCAGGATTTTTAGGGTAAAGAGGATGCACACTCTTTAAGTTGCCAGGTTGTAGAAACAACTGCAATTTATTTTTACGTGCAAATGCGCTAAGAAGATCCAAATCATTCTGCACTAGACTTTCCAAATGACGAAGAATCAAAACAGTCGTATTGTCCGCCACCGAAATTTCTATTTGCGGAATGCGGTCATTACAACTTATTTGAGCTAGAGTCTCACGTAGCTCAGGGAGTAGTGCGGACACTTCAGGATACAAGACATCGCACTGACTGGTAGGTTGGATATAGCCGCTATTGCGCTCTCGAAAGCCGACGATAAGACCGCCTTTTTTGGGCACAAACTTAGCACCTAAACGTGCACGACGCCGATAACCCCAATGCTCACCGGTCAGCGGTTCTAGAAGTGCTTCTGGTTGCACCCCGCCTATTTTTTTCAAGTTCTCTAATAGCTGCTGTTGCTTATAGAGTATCTGCACGTTCGCGTCGAGGTGCTGTAATACACATCCACCGCACTGACCAAATACTTCACATTTCGGTTCAATTCGGTGCTCGGAGGCTTCTAGCACTTCAATTGTCGAGCCAAATAAAAAACTTTTCTTATTCACTAACGGCACATAACGCACGGTTTCGCCGGGCAAGGCATAATCAACAAACACGACCTTACCATCGTCACCACGTCCGACGCCTCTGCCATCATGGGCAAGAGAATCTATTTTTATTACCTGAGGTGTGGTATCTATTGGTTTTCGATTGCGTCGGCGTCTGGCCATAGTCTTTCTACTACTATTAAATTAGGTGATTTAGCGGAGCCGCTCATTCTAGTGCATAGAATATTTTTTCGGTATATGATTTACTCGCTTAGAAAAAATAAAACCAAGCAAACCCCCTCTTTCAACATCCCTTTTAGGAGAACAGCTCAATGAGCTATGTAATTTTAGTCACTGCCTTATTATTAACCCAGTACACTTTTTTCTCAATGCGCGCAGGTGCCGCACGCGGCAAGGGAGAAGTGAAAGCGCCAGCCATGTCTGGTGACGACAATTTTGAGCGCTGCTTGCGCGTGCAAATGAACACTCTTGAACAACTAGCAGTAACGCTCCCAGCGATGTGGATTTGCGCTGTGTACTTTCGTGCAGACGTAGCCGCAGCACTCGGCGCGGCTTTTCTAATTGGCAGATTTATTTATTCAGCGGCCTACTTGAGTGATGCAAGTAAACGTGGGCTTGGGATGATGATCGGTTTTTTTGCCAACATAGTGTTGATGCTATGTTGTTTGTACGTCGCAATAATGGGACTAATTTGAATTCAAACCGGCAACACTTAAGCCAATCACTTCAATTTCAGGCTCTTTTAACCCCAAGCCTTTAGAAATTCCTGAAGGTGCGGCTCTCCTTTGATCAGCGTTTGCTTAACAATTTCATGTTCTTGAGCAAGCGCTGCATCGGTCAAATGGCCTCGTACGTGCTGCCAATGCAGATAGATTAGATAAGTATTCAACGCATCGGTTTCACAATAATCTCGAATATCTTTAATCTTTCCATCTTTATATTGATCCCATACCATCGAACCGCTCATTCCCATTTTACCGGGTAGGCCAAGTAGCACAGCCATTTCATCTAATGGCGCAAACGCCCGCGGACTATACCCAGCGAGCACATCCATTAAATCGGTGTGACGCATATGGAAGCGGCCAATGTAATTATTCCATTTAAAACCACTATCGTCCTCGCCTAGATCCCAGTACCTTGGTGCCTGAACGCCATTAATCAATCCTCGGTAATGCAATACAGGCAGATCGAATCCACTGCCATTCCAGGTCACTAAGGTAGGCGTGTGTTTGTCGATGCCATCGAAAAAGTTCTGCACTATTTCCTTTTCAGAGCTGTCTTCCTCACCTAAAGTCCAGACCGAAAATTTATCCTTCTGAGTATTACGATACACAGCAGAAATCGCGACCACCTTCTGCAAATGTGTGGCCAAAAAATCATGCCCTACCTTCTCTCGACGTATATTAAACATCGCCGTAGCTACGTCTGAATCACTCAAACCATCCAGATCGTATAGTTTTCGCCCCCCGTCAACATCAGGAATGGTCTCAATATCAAATGCTAATATATTCATTTAGTAATAGATCGGTTGTTAGAGTGTCAAAAAAATAAGCACGCCCAACTCAAGCGGCTCTAGCTAGTTAAAGGCCCGCGGCTGGTTAAGCCCGAGGCTTTAATAGACGCCGGTAGAAAGATAGCGGTCGCCACGATCACACACAATAGAAACAATCACCGCTGTTTTACCTAAAGCCTCTTGCTCAGCGGCCACCTGTAACGCAACTGCCATCGCCCCCCCCGATGAGACTCCTGCGAATATGCCTTCTAGGGTTGCCATTTTCCGCATTGTTTGTTCAGCTAAGACTTGCCCCACATCGATGATGCGATCTACCCGCTTGGGATCAAAAATCTTTGGTAAGTATTGCGGAGACCAACGACGAATGCCCGGTATTTGCGCCTGATCTTCAGGTTGCACACCGACTATCTCAACATCAGGGTTTTGCTCTTTAAGATAAGCGGATACACCCATAATTGTGCCGGTAGTGCCCATCGAGCTTACGAAATGTGTGATCTTGCCATGGGTATCACGCCAAATCTCAGGGCCAGTGGACTCATAGTGAGCATTCCAATTATCCGCATTTGCAAACTGATCAAGCACAATGCCCTTGCCGTCCGCTTGCATTCGCTCGGCCAGATCCCGCGCAAGTTCCATTCCACCGTCTGCGGCTGAAACTGATATAAGCTCGGCACCGAACGCACGCATAGATGCGCGCCGTTCTTCACTCATATTAGCAGGCATGATGAGTTGCATTTTATAGCCCTTCATCGCAGCCACCATTGCCAGAGCAATGCCAGTATTACCGCTAGTGGCTTCGATCAAGGTATCGCCTGGCTTAATGTCACCTCGAGCTTCGGCTTTAGCAATCATATTCAGCGCGGGCCGATCCTTCACCGACCCAGCAGGATTATTACCTTCTAGCTTACCCAAAACCGTCACATACTCACCCTGCCATAGCCGTTGCAAGGCGACTAAGGGCGTGTTACCAACACAATCTTCTAAACGTTTATAGGTCATTTTAATACTGTAATTAATTACAACTTAATCGTCGCCAAAGCTCATGAAAATTTGCAACATAAAGCGAAACATCAAGGCTACAGAAGCAAACAACCCAAGCGCTGCGCCAACGTGTTGGTGCTCTTGATAGTGATGTAAAATATTTGAAGTACTATAAAGCACACTTCCACCGGCCATTAAAACAATCACGGCGGCAAAACCAACACCCATATCAAAACCAAAGACAACGCCAGCAATACACAAACCGATCGCCACACAAAAGCCAATTGATAAAATTGGGCCTAGGAAAGAAAAATCCTTACGCGTAGTGAAACACACATAACTCAAGCCAGTAACAAGCGCGGCTGTCGCGATGGCTGCGTCATAAATTGCATTGGGGGCGTAAAGACTCGCTAAATGCATCGCTGGAACTAATATTATGGCTTGAACCAAAACATACATTCCTAAACCAAGGTATTGCATCTCTCGGGATTTTTCCGAATGCGCCCAATTGTCAGCGACCACACTGGCACCAATAAACAAACCTAGATAAATTAGGTAGTTCATTGTTCCTGCACCTAGAAAAGACAGCAATATTGGACCTGCTCCGGCCTTTAATAAAAAAGCTTCAACAATGGCCAATAACAGCAGAGCGCCAGCAACATGCGCGTAGGTTCTACGAATAAACCCGGCTCTTACTTCGCCCGGTAGTGAAGCAACAACACCGCCAGAGGCAACGTTTAAATAACTCATGATGATTTTCCATTTTGAATTTAACTACTGCTGAGAATACCACTCTATGGGTGAATAGTTTGCACGATTCATAGCCTATGATTAGTCGCATTGATTAACTTTTATGTCTGCTCTATATGCTGGATCATTAGTTGCAAACTCAATTTATCTCTAAACTCATTTACATCGAGCCGATAGGCTGCTCGAATCTCGCCTGACGGCAGTTCTTCATGCGCATTTAAGTAACCGAAGCAAATTGCATCTATGAGCATTTCTGAGCCAACCGGTCGTAGCTTGAGCTTGGCATGTATCTCACCCACCAAGCGCTTGTCCATCACTTCGAAGCGCCCTTCAAATAGAGGTTCAGGAAAGCCTTGGCCCCAAGGCGTTAGCTGGCGGATTTGGTCGGCCAGTTCGATGCTGAATTCATCACCCTCCAGGGCACCATCGGTCCATAGCACTTGGCTCCAATCCCTACCTTTAGTCATTTCATCGGCAACCGACGTCAGCGCGGTCTGAAACTTAACTAAATTTCTATCAGGCAGGGACAGACCTGCTGCCATTGCATGGCCACCAAACTTACTCATCAGCTTAGGATAGAGCGCATCTACTCGGGCCAATAAGTCTCGAATATGCACACCCTCTACACTTCGGGCCGAGCCTTTCCATTCACCTTCATTGTCACCCGGTGCCATAGCCATGACTGGCCGCTGCGTTCGCTCTTTGATTCGTGAAGCCACTAAGCCGACGACACCCTGATGCCAGGTCTCGTCATGTAATAAATAGATCGATGGTTGTGAATTCTCATCTACGCTAATCTTGTCTACGATGGCCAGAGCATCATCTTGCATGCCCTGCTCAACTTGGCGACGCTCACGGTTAAGCTCGTCAAGTTGCAAGGCTAAGCTCATAGCGGCATCTTCGTTGTCGGCTAACAAACATTCGATGCCTACCGACATATCATCAAGACGACCCGCTGCATTCAAGCGCGGGCCTACAGCAAAGCCCAAATCACTGGTCGATAACCGTGCCGCATTGCGTTTACCCACCGTCAACAAGGCTTGAATCCCTGGGCAAGCAAGGCCTTGGCGAATACGTTGCAGCCCATTTTGCACCAGCAGTCTATTGTTACGATCAAGTGGCACCACATCCGCCACAGTACCAAGCGCGACTAGGTCGAGAAACTGCGACATGTTTGGCTCTGGAATATTCATTTCACTAAACCAACCTAAGCCACGTAAGCGCGCACGGACAGCCAGCATTACGTAAAAAACGACTCCAACACCGGCAAGGTTCTTGCTCGCGAAGCGATCGCCAGGCAAGTTAGGATTGACAATCACTTCAGCAGTCGGCAGCTCATCGCCCGGCAGGTGGTGATCAGTGACCAGTACCGACATGCCGAGTTGTTGGGCCGCATGAACGCCGTCTATGCTGCTGATGCCGTTATCTACCGTGATGATGACATCCGGTTGACGCATGGCGGCCACGCCGACTATTTCGGGCGAGAGGCCATAGCCATATTCAAATCGATTTGGAACCAAATAACTTACATTTTGCAACCCAAAACTTTTCAGACAGCGCATGCTCAGCGCACAGCTGGTTGCACCATCGGCATCGAAGTCACCGACAATAACAATACCTGCTTGGGCAGTTATTGCATCACATAGCAGCTCGGCCGCAGCCCCAATATTACTCAGGCCTGACGGCGGCAGCAGGTGCTTTAAGCTATAGTCGAGCTGGGCTTGCTGGGAGATGCCCCTGGCTTCGAGCACACGATTCATGCTATGCGATAGACCGATTTTATTTATGCCATTGCTGGCTAGAACACGCTGTTTTATTTGGAAGTTGGACACGTTAAGAAATCGAATTAGGCTCTATTTAAATGACAAGACTTGGTTGGAAAAAAACACCAATACACTATTGAGTTGAAGTATGACCGATGCCCCTAGATTTAGAAAATGGTTTTCTAGGCTGCGTTGGTTTTGCCAATCGACCAAGTGGCCAGATTTGCATTAGCATCCCACTATAGTAGCGCACTGTCAGCATGGCAATTTTCTAACAAAAAAATCGATGCTAGGCATTGCGCAATACTCTGGTTTAAACGCATTGACACACGGCGCGTAAGCAACATCGCTTGCGCAGGCAAGCCGCACCTCAAGCTTAAGTTGTATTTTTCGCAAGGCTATCGTTCGTTATTAGTCACTATGCTGATAATCACTGATGTGGCACAATAATATATCGGAAAAGGCATTGATTACGACGATTTACTACTCGGTTTTTTAGGTTGTTTCATGGCATACTTTAAAATCGAAAAAAATTAAAATGACGGCTTAGGCTGGCTTAGGTTTAAGTGCTTGACCTTATATCAAGCAAGCAAAACCTCTAAGCAGGTCAACCCTTCGCCCAGAATTGTACGGGCATTTGAAAACAAAGGTAATTGTGACGTTGAACACTCAAAACAGATCCAACTCAGCCGATCCAAGTGATTTATTTGCTGACATAGAACATCGCGCAAAGAATCTCTCGCTCGACGGAGCCAAACACCCATTTGAATGGCACCAAGACGTCGATGGTTTACTGTCCGCAAAGCAGATAAGCAAAATACGCAAAGAACTCAAAGGACTGTCTGTAGACGATTACGTGTCACGAGTATTGGACCCAGCGGAATCGGCCACACGCCTTAGCACCAAAGATATTCTGAGCAAGTTCAAGGGCAAAATTCATAGCGAATTCAATCTCGGTCCCTTGTACTCGGTCGATATTAGCTTACAGCATGGCGACACTGTACGTCGCCTAGCATTTGTGGCCCAGAACCGCAGTAGTAACAATGGCGCATGGGGCCCAGAACACCACCTGGAAGCGTGTCGTTTAGTGGAGGAGTACGCTAGCCGTTCAATTCCAATTATCACCTTGATGGATACCCCTGGTGCTGAAGCTGGTACAGATGCAAATAAGGCTAATCAAGCGCACTCGATTTCTCGCTTAATAGCGGTAATGGCTGCGACTAAAGTGCCGACTATTGGCATTATTTACGGCTTGGGATACTCCGGAGGTGCAATACCATTAGCCTCAACCAATTTACTGCTAGCGGTTCGCAATGGTGTTTTCAACACCATTCAACCTAAAGGCCTAGCAAGTATTGCCCGTCAGTATAATTTGTCATGGCAAGAAAGCGCTCGATATGTCGGCGTATCCCCCAGCGAACTCTATGCAAGTGGCGCGATTGACGGCGTCATCGACTGGGATCCGAGCGATCTGAATCCAGATTCAGATAAGCTTATTGCGGCGATTTTGTCCGGCATTACACATATTGAAGCCGATGCAAAACGCGAGGTATTAGAAAACCCAATAATTTCGGCTAACTACATAGAACAGGTTCGAACCGAAAAACTTCACAAACACGATTTTGATGCGCTACAAGTCGCCACTAATTTCAAGTTGAATGGAGAAATAAGCGATTACCCAAGTGTTTACGGGCATGCTATTTTGTATTTGCGCTCTTTATGTTTACGCACACGCATTCATTCATCGACTATTGAAGCCTATGGCCGCCTAGCCAATGAAGAAATCCCCAAGGGTGACTTAAGCGCGCGAACTCAACAGCTTAGGGAGGCCTCCTTTAAACGTTGGTTGTCTGACCCTGAAAAATTGGTCTATAACGAACAATTGGCAAAAGCTTGGACAACGCTTAAACAACGTCAGAGTGAACTAGTAACCGAGCGCAATAGAATCACTGCTTTGATTCTGGGTGACCCTCAAACCAATTACGAAGCTGCTCGTAAAAAGTTTTGCTTCCTTATTTGTTGGTCGCTCTATAATCGTTGGAAATCGGATGCAACCTTCAACTTTGTGGAGATGGCTCAACTGATTCGCAGCAAAAACGAAAGTTCACTAACGATAGATGATAAAGATATCACCTTACTAGATGCATTAAACGAGCCTAGTATTCGTGAAACACTTGAAATGCAGTTTCGTAACATGTTGGCCTTTGACGCCCTGTACAACAATATCGTCAGCAGCTTCGGCGAAATAGCTGAGGAATCAAAAGCATTTCAATCTATCTCAGAAAACACCTTGAAGAAAATTCTTGATACGTCTTTAGAAGAAGTCGCATCAAGCTTCAATAGCTCTGCTAACCCAGACAGTCCTGAATCTGCGGTTGATGGCAATGTCAAAATTGAATTTGGCCGCTGGCTTACGTATTTTGTCAAATTCGATGGCCGTGGCGATTTCTTAAAGGACGTAGAGGAATGGAAGCGGGTTAATTTCCCTCGCCTATCGGAATCTCTCTTGGTGTTAATTACCTACTTCTTTGAAACCTTAGTGCCGCGCTTCATTGACGCGCAATCACACGGCAAAGCCTATAACGGACAGATAAATCCCGGACGGATTGGCAAGCGCAAAGACTTCTGGAATCAGCTCAGCATCGCCCATCAAGATTTATTGATCCAACGGGTACTAGCCTCATACAAACGCCAGAAACTAACCTCAGTCGACGCCTTTAAGGACACTCTATTTACTGAATTCAGTGAAACCAATGCCAATCTAATGACGGCTAATCCAGTGTCGTTCCCTGGTTTCAGGCAATCGATTGAAAAAGCCCTTAACAACAACATTACGCCCTGCGGTGTCATCACGGGCATCGGTCACATAAAGATCGATGGTCAGGGTAATACTGCTAAGGTTGGCGCGATTATCTCTAATGTCGCGTTTCAGGCTGGTGCATTCGACATGGCTGGTGCCGAAAAGCTTTGCGCTTTACTTGTAGAATGCGCCAAACAGGGTCTCCCAATCGTTGGTTTTGTGTCATCAGGCGGCATGCAAACTAAGGAAGGCCCTAACTCGCTGTTTTCAATGGCCATTGTTAACGACCGAATCACAAATTTCATAGCTGACACCGGCCTGCCAATTGTGCTGTTTGGTTTTGGTGATTGCACGGGCGGATCACAAGCAAGTTTTGTTACCCACCCACTGGTGCACACCTATTACTTCAGCGGTGCAGATATCCCATTTGCAGGGCGCGTTGTAGTGCCATCTTTCTTGCCATCGATGGCCACTACGTCTAACTACTTGGCGTCTAATCCTGGCGCCATGCAGGGCTTGGTCAAACATCCTTTTGCCGAGGGTTTAGATGAAAAACTAAGAGAAGTTGATCCTAATGTAGAAATACCTAGCGATACCGTCGCCAACGCCGTCGGACGTGTTATTTCTGGTACCGCCAGCATGCAGGGTCAAGAACAAGAAGATATAGTCCACCGCGCTATCGACGTCATGGGCCCGATTAACAAAGTACTGATCCACGCACGCGGTTGCACTGCGGTTAAGCTGATTCGAGTCGCGCAACAGCAAGGCCGTAGTGTTTTGCTGGTTCAGTCAGACCCAGACATGGATTCAGCAGCCTGCGATATGCTTACCGAAAACGACGAAGTTGTTTGTCTAGGCGGCCAAACGTCGGCGGAGAGCTATCTAAATGCATTATCAGTCGTTACCATCGCTAAAAATCGCGGTGCGGATGCATTACATCCGGGGATTGGATTCTTATCTGAAAACGCGGGCTTTGCTCGATTATGCCGAGCCAATGGTTTGAATTTTATTGGCCCACGCGCCAGCAGCATGGATACCATGGGCAATAAGTCCAATGCGATTAATACCGCAATGGCAAATAACGTACCGGTGGTGCCTGGTAGTCACGGAATTCTAACCAGTCCTGAAGCCACTTCTAAAGTCGCCGATGAAATAGGCTACCCGGTACTGCTAAAGGCGGTTCATGGCGGCGGTGGCAAAGGCATCAAAATTGTGCACAATGCCAGTGAGACGCGAGTGGCGTTCAATAATGTCTATAGCGAAGCACGAGCGGCTTTCGGCAATGGTGATTTGTATCTCGAGAAATTTGTGCAGTCAATGCGTCACATTGAAGTACAGATACTACGCGACTCCTTTGGCACCACCAAGATCATTGGGCTACGTGACTGTACGGTTCAGCGCAACAATCAGAAGGTATTGGAGGAGTCAGGCTCAACTATGCTGCCTAAGAAGCTCGAACAAGAAGCCTATAGGTGCGCGGAACGCTTAGCCAATGCTGTAGATTATTTCGGCGCAGGCACCGTGGAGTTCATTTATGACCTCAATGCAGACGATCTCTACTTTATGGAGATGAACACCCGCTTGCAGGTTGAACATCCCGTAACTGAGTGGACGTCGGGGGTTCCCATTGTCGGCACCCAATATAAAATTGCTGAACGCGGCTCTATCAGCGATATTAAAATTGAAAATAAGGGCTATTCTATTGAAGCTCGGATTACAGCTGAGAAAGCCAGACTCGACAGCAACGGTGCCATCGATTTTCTTCCGACACCGGGTTTAGTAACTGAGTGTAAATTCCCTAGTAACGATCACACCGAGGTCATCGCAGCGGTCGCTGAAGGTAAGACCATCTCGCCATTCTACGACAGCATGATCGCGCAACTGATCGTGCATGGCAAAAATCGTAATGACGCTATTAAAAAGCTTATCGAAGCATTGGATGAAACAAGCATCAAAGGCGTGTGTACCAACATATCCTTGTTAAAACGCATCCTTAACGATCAAACATTCATCAAAGGCAAGTACGACACCAGCTATCTGCCCACCTTCCTTGACACTCTCGACAAAGACGCAGTGGTAAAGGAAATGGCCTACACCGGTGTAGATAAGGACGAAGGCGATCTTAAGAGTCTGTTAATTGCAGGCACCGATGAAATTAAAGTGGTTTCACCGATGACCGGCATTTACTACTCAACCCCGTCGCCAAGTGAGCCAGACTTCGTGGCCGTGGGCAATCGGATTAGCTTAAGTAATACCTTATGTCAGGTTGAAGCGATGAAGCTCTTCACCCATATTTCCCTTTCAAGCGTGGCTGGCTCAGGGGAAATATTTACCGCTGAACAGGACTACGAAGTAGTCCGAGCGAATCAAGCGAACGGTGATCAGGTTAATGCTGGCGATTTACTCTTTGTCGTAAGGCCGGTTAAATAACCTTCACAACTATTCGATTGTAGGGCGAAGTAGAATCTCGACTGGCGGCAGCAAACAATGTTGCGCCAGTCTTGCGGCCTAATTAATCGACTGGCTACGATGGTATCCAGAGAGAACCTCGACAGGAACGTTATCACCAACGGTAAAACTCAGTATCCTGGAAATATGGGTCATTGCTAAGCCACTTTCCTGATGCCAATGATTAAAGGCATTCTGAATTTTCTTTAGATCACGCTGACTGGTCGGTTTTTCGCTGATGTCTACCCCATTGGCAATCAAGGCGGTGATAACATCACTGGAGGTTATAAAACCATCTTTGCCAATAAAACGAATGAAATATTGACAGGTTTGGCCTCCTAACCTTGACCCCTCTTTCTTCAAAAAGCTCATAAGCCCAACCTGATCCTCAACTGGCCACTGCGCAAAAAACCTTGCAAAACTGCCATGTTCTGCGGAAATTTCATCGATCATCGCAGCATTGTGAAATACTGTTTGAATCTTCTGCCAATTACGAACAATTCGCGCGTCCTGAACGTATTCTTCCCATTCGTCAGGAGATTTAGTTAACAACTGCGCCAGATCGAAACCATGGAAGGCTGTTTCAAAACCTGGCCATTTCGCAGTAATAACCCGCCAATGAAAGCCCGCATTAAATACGCAGCGGCTCATTTGAGCCAAATAGCGATGGTCTGGAATTTTTGCAAGTTTGCTGGGCAAAACAGGAGCTACCAGCAACTGTTTTAGCTGCTTGGCACCGCCCTTACGTTTTTCTGCTTGCTCTCGAATTAACTTGAATTTTTTCATACCTGCCATTTAATATGCGAGAGGCTTGCGAATCAAGAACTAATTTCAGCTATCGCCATCTCCCGCAATGGTGCCGCTAACGATCTAAGCAGCCTCTGATCGAATATAAAGCAGAGACCACTTAGACCTAATCAGTGCTTAGCTAGTCAGCAAGAAAGATAAAACGCTCTTCATCCATCGCCATGAGCGTGTCTTTACCATTGCCGATTATTTCTACCAAGGCATCAGCGCGCGGCATTATACGGTCATAGTAAAAGTTGGCCATTTCGACTTTCGCTTTATAAAACTCGGTATTGCCCTCGCCTTTGTCAATTTGTTGTTGCGCAATGATCGCAGCGCGTGACCAGAAATAGCCCAGTGTGACATAGCCAGCGAACATTAAGTATTCCACCGCAGCCCCATTCAGATCATCCATTCCACCCTTCATTACTTTAAAACCTACTGAGCGAGTCAATGACTTCCATTTCTTACGATATTTGTTGAATTTTCGTGCATGCGAATTCCATCGATTCTCAGCAACGAAGTCGCCGTACATGTCCATTAGCGGTGCGATTGCCGCCCCACGAGTTTTTAGTATCTTACGACCCAGTAGGTCCAAACCCTGAATACCTGTGGTGCCTTCATACAATTGCGAAATACGAGCGTCACGTACCTCTTGCTCCATGCCCCACTCTTTGATGAAACCGTGGCCACCCAAAATTTGGATACCGTAGTTCGTGGCTTCCATACTGGTCTCAGATAAGAAACCTTTGGCAATTGGAGTAAGGATGGCCAACAAAGCTTCAGCTTGGGCATGCTCTTCATCGGTGAAATCGCTCGATTGCTCAATATCAACTTGCTGTCCGCAAAACATGTTCAGCATGCGACCACCTTCAGCAAATGCCTTTTGCGTCATCAACATGCGCCTAACATCTGCATGGCAAATGATCGGGTCAGCAGCGCGCTCTGGGTTCTTGCGAGTACTGGCTTGAAACTGCTCGCGATCTTTGGCGTAAGCCAAGGCTTTTTGAAATGATACCGATGAATGCGCTTGACCGTGCATAGCAACACCTAGGCGCGACTCATTGATAAACGTAAACATCGCGCTCATGCCCCGATTAGGCTCGCTGATTAAGTAGCCCTTAGCTTCATCAAAGTTGATCACACAAGTTGAATTACCATGAATGCCCATCTTTTCTTCGATTGAACCACAACTAACGCCATTGGGCTCACCCAGCGAACCATCACTATTGACCAACACTTTTGGCACTGCAAATAGTGAAATGCCCTTAATGCCTTCAGGTGCGTTGGGGAGGCGCGCTAACACGATATGTACAATATTCTCAGCTAGATCGTGATCGCCGCTCGAGATGAATATCTTACTGCCGCTGAGCTTGTATGCGCCTTTTTCATCGGAACTTTCATCAACTTCTGCATAGGTTTTTAACAAACCTAAATCAGATCCACAATGGGGCTCGGTTAAACACATGGTTCCAGTCCATTTACCCTCGACCATCGGAGGCATAAATCGATCCTTGATATTGCTGTTGGCATGCGTATAAATAGTTTTGATCGCGCCCGAACTCAAGCCTGGATACATACTCCAAGCGTGATTGGCACTAATCATCATTTCCATCATTACTAAGCCGATAGACTCAGGCATACCCTGACCACCGTACTCTTCAGGTCCGCACAGCAAAGGCCAACCGTTGGCAACGAAATCATCGTAGGTCTTTTTAAAACCCTTGGGTGTGGTGACGACGCCATTATCAAAATGACACCCTTCCTCATCACCGCTTTGGTTCAACGGCACTAATTCGTTTTCACAAAACTTAGCCGCTTCTTGATAAATAGCCTCTACGGTATCTGGATCAGCATTTTTGCCTTTAGTGAATTTTGCATAATGGCTCGGCATATCCAATACTTCTTGGGCAACAAATCTAATGTCACGGAGGGGGACTTTAAAGTTCATAGGTAGTCTCGCTTAAATTAATCTCTAGTAAATTCGTATGATGAATTAAGTGTTAAATAAGGCACTGAACAGCGACTAAACCGCCAGCAATTTACTCACCAGTTTAGTAATTGACTGGTAGTAGTTATCTATTCTTTGCTCTTGCTCTGCTGGTGAGCGAGCCAGTAGTTGGGTTTTCCAAGGCTTGAGATACCAATCCTCGAGTAATACAACGATGGTATTTGCCAACATAGCGGCATCAACGCTGTGGAACTCCCCAGACGCGATACCCGCTTCAATTTGCACTTTGAAGCTTTCAATAGCGTCCAATTCAATCTGCTTTGACTCGCTCTGTTGCTGCTCAGGCAAACTACGTGTCTCGAAAAACAAAAAGAAATACCACGGCTGCAATAAGGTGCTGGCGTATAAGTGAAAGCGGATACTCTGTTCTATTTGAGACCAGACCGACTCAGCTTGCATTGCATGACGACGAGTTAGGTCACTGCTCAGGCGAACCACATCGGCGACCATCAAGGCAATATCTTCTTTCTTACGGATACAAGAGTAAATCGCCCCCATACTCATTCCGGTTCGTTTAGACAGATCCCGCAAGGACATACGATC
Source organism: uncultured Arenicella sp. (assembly GCA_963925935.1). Classification (GTDB taxonomy): domain Bacteria; phylum Pseudomonadota; class Gammaproteobacteria; order Arenicellales; family Arenicellaceae; genus Arenicella. Next base: position 16,395 of record CAWUWF010000127.1, read on the forward strand.
AAAGCCCGAAACGCCCGAAACTTCAAAGGTTGCATTTAGGATTTTCTCTAAGTTCGCTACCGCGTACTTCGCTTTCTGAGTCTGAATACGTTCTGCGTGCCTATCAAATAAAGTGGCATAGAGCTTCTCACCCTTTAACGGAAAGCCGGTCAAAAATTCAGCATAAGAATTAAGCTCTTGACGCGGAGGGTGGGCCACTTGATCAATATCAGCAACCGAGCTTAGGGGGGCTAATTTCGTCATGGGGCTTAGATTAGCACATAAATAGAACGAACGCTCGATTTATTTACAAAGATAATAGCGGTTCTGTCTGAAACGCGAGAGTGCTAAACTGCGTAGTCCGTAAATTGAATCCTTTCCCGACATGCATTGGCTTAGAAAACTTGTTTCCGTCAATTCCAGTGAGATCAAAGCCCTGCTGATTTCATGTCTTTATTTCTTTCTAGTGCTTTGTGCCTATTATATTTTTCGGCCGATTCGTAATGAAATGACAATCGCCAACGGGGTTGCCAACATTCAATGGTTATTGATGTTGGCTATGCTGGTGCTGTTCGCGGTCATGCCCGTCTTTGGGTGGATTACCGGACGCTTTAAAACCAGGCAATTCATGTCCTATTGCACATTGTTTTTTGCCTCCAACTTGCTCGTTTTTTTCGTATTGTTCAATGTCCCCGAGCGTCCAATCTGGGTTTCACGAGCATTCTTTGTCTGGGTTAATGTATTTAATATGTTCATCGTCTCTCTATTCTGGAGCTTCATGAACGATGTTTACAGCAAAGGACAGTCAAAACGCTTATTCGCGTTTATAGCTGCCGGTGGAACAGTCGGCGCTCTGACCGGACCTATTATCACCAATCTACTAGTCGACCATGTTGGGATTAGTTACTTACTGCTGATCTCTGCGTTAGTCCTAGCCAGCTCTGTTTTTTGTATTAATTGGTTAGCTAGTTGGGAGAATGAGGACTTTATTGATCCGTCAGAAAAAGCCTTACTCGCGCAAGGTATTTATATTTCTAATTCAGGCGAACTTGCTAAGTCTACAGCACATACAGTGCGCAACGAATCCCTAAAAGGAAGTGTCTGGGATGGTTTATTATTACTACTGAAATCTCCTTATCTAATTGGTATTTGCCTATTTGTCGCGCTCTATTCGATCGCACTGACCTTTGTCATGATTCACCAGGCTGAGTTAATCGAACTCAGCTATCATGACCCCATAGAACGTACAAAATTATTTTCACAAATCGATTTCGCCTCATCTGCTATCGCCTTGCTAATCCAATTATTTGTAACAACGCATTTGATTCGCCGGCTAGGCTTTAGAGCCACCCTGATGATGATTCCGGTGGGAATAACCATCGGCTTTGCGTTTATGGCGGCCAATCCGGTTTTGATGGTGATGATAACGCTAACGGTTTTCCGCCGGGCAGGAGATTATTCCATCATGAAGCCTGCACGTGAAATGTTATTTACGGTAGTCAGCAGAGAAGAAAAGTATCGTGCTAAAAACTTTATCGACACGGCGATACTGCGAACCGGAGATACCTCTAGCGCATGGCTGCATGCCGGAGCAAAAGCCTTAGGGGCGTCAGCATCCACCATTCCATTGATCGGAGTGGGCATGGGTATTGTTTGGTGCAGCGTAGCCTACTGGCTTGGCACCCAGTACAACAAACTCTCCGAACAACCCGTCAGCAATCAAGCTGCAAGCAGTGATAGCCGCGAGCCTGCGGCTGGTTAGCCGATTAACAGCTGCAAACTGCTTGGCAGTTGATTAATGACATCGCTGGCTATCAGAGAAGCCTGTGCGCTACTGTTCACCACCTCGTCTGCTGCACAGGCGTGCAGGTAAACAGCCAGCTCTGCGGCTTGTCTGGGCTCTATTCCCTGCCCTATAAATGCCGCAATCATACCGCTCAGCACATCACCCATTCCGGCCGACGCCATTCCTGCATTGCCGCGATCGCATAAAACAGGCAGACCCCCTGCTCCAGCAATCAGGGTCCCAGCGCCCTTTAATACACAAACGCAATCATATTTTTTAGCAATTGCTAACGCGGCCGATAATCGATCCTTCTGGATTTCGACATTCGAGCAGCCCAAAAGTCGAGCGGCTTCGCCAGGGTGCGGTGTTAGCACCCAGGGTGAGTTAGTCGTGCGGGCACCATGTTCAGCTAATAGTGTTAGCGCATCTGCGTCGATAACCATAGGCTTTGCCAAATCAATCAGTGAGTTGAAGACTTTCTGACCCCAATCTGCCAATCCGAGGCCTGGGCCCAAAACCACCACACTAGCTTGCTGCACCAAGCCAATATCATTCCCAATAAAGACCTGACTCATGAGTTCAGGGCAACCGAGGGCCGGCATATCTAAATGCTCTACAGTACTCAGGATATGCACTTTACCGCTACCGCAGCGTAACGCAGCTCGCCCCGCTAGTAGGGTCGCGCCAAACATACCATTATCGCCGCCAACGACTACCACATGACCATAGCTACCTTTGTGCGAGTCGGGTTGGCGTAAAAGTCTGTTACGCAATTCCTTAGAAGGCTGCAGCAAGTTAGCGCAAGGCGCAACGCTGTCGATGGCCTGGGGCTCAACACCCAGATCATCTAAAGCTAAGTCACCCACATAATTCATTGCAGCACCGGTACGCAAACCTATTTTTTCGACGATAAAACTAATCGTCAAATCCGCTTTGAAGCTAGTTTGATTGGCGAAGCCTGTATCTGGATCTACACCAGAAGGCACGTCAATGGCGACTTTCAAGGCGTCCAGCTTATTAGCTGCCTCTATAGCAGAGGCTATTGCAGCGCGAGGCGCGCCAGCAATACCCACACCTAGAAGTGCATCGACAACCACATCAGGCTGATATGAATTTGGCAATGAATCAGCAGAGGCTATTTTCCCTCCCGCAGCGTGAAATCGCTCTGCTGTCTTGCGCGCATCATCTGTTTTAGGATCACCGAAGGCGATTAATTTGACTGTCCATCGCGCTTCCAGCGCACAACGGCCAATCACGTAGCCATCGCCGCCATTATTACCTGGCCCACACATTAGCAGCATCTCGATGGGGCCTGCTTGCTTAGCCAGCTTTTCGCTGATTTTATGAAATGCGAATTGGCCCGCTCGCACCATCAAATCCAAGCCATTGTGGCCAAACTCATTGATCGCGATCTGATCTATTTTCTTAGCGGCAATGCCAGTAAACAATGAACGCCCTATTAATAAATAATTCATCAGCCAATAATGTATCAGGAGTAACTAATCATCAACCACCTTAGGGCCAGCCTAACTGGATAAATTTAGTTAAACACAACTACATTTACCTGGGGTAAGCAATTACCGAATGGGTTAGTCGTAAGAAAGGCCAGTCGCTTTACCGGAAAATATTCGATACACAAATATCGTGTAAAGAATAATGCAAGGCAAGGCGATTACTACGCCATACAGGGTGAATTGCAAAGACGAGGTAGCAGCAGCGGCATCCCAGACGGTCAGTTGGCCAATGATAATATCTGGGAAAATGCTATAGGCCAATCCGAGTGCGGCCATCAAACAAATAATCACCGGACACATAAATAAGTGCCATGGATTCATCTCACGGATCCGGTCAACGTCTCTTCGCAATAAGCCCATCAACAAAAAATAGGCGATAGCACTGGCCACGGGGATGGGTAACAAACCGATTGCGTTAGGCAATTGAAACCAACGCGAGGCGATGACTTCGCTAACGATAGGTGTCGCAATCGACACCAAGAAAAGCCCCAAACCCATCGGTAAAATAGAACGTCTGGCCCACACGACAGCCTTGCCAAACAAATCCCCCTCAGTCTTGATCAGCAACCAAGTCGACCCTAGGACGACATATAAGGCAGGCAGACAAAATGCGATGAGGATCGAAAATACAGTGTTAGTTAAGGAGCCATTAAGGCCGGTAATGTACGAGCCCAGCATCCAACCCTGCGCCATTGATGCAACTAAAGAACCAATAAAGAAAAACCGATTCCACATGGCTTTTTTGCCATCGCCGGCTTTCACCCGAAAATCGAATGACACTCCCCGCAAAATCAAGCCTAACAGCATAATTGTGACCGGCAGGTAAAGCTTGGTCAAAATAATCCCATGCGCGACTGGAAAGGCAATTAGCAATACGCCTATGCCCATCACAATCCAGGTTTCATTGGCATCCCAGAACGGACCTATCGATGCAATCATAATGTCTTTTTCAGCATCATCGGCTAGCGGCAACAGTAAGCCCACACCTAAGTCATAGCCGTCCAGAATGACGTATAACAATAGCGATAAGCCCATAATACTGACAAAAATAAGGGGTAGTGCAACGTCCATTAACTGGTCCTCTGAGGATTAAGATCATAACTATGCAAGCGTTGTAAAGATCGAGCCGGTTTGCTCGATAAGTAAAACACGGCGCCGATATAACTCACCATTAAAAATGCATACATCAAGGCATAAGCGACCAGCGATGTCAGCACGATTCCTGGCGGGTGGTCAGCCACCACATCAACTGTCTTGAGTACGCCATAGACTATCCAGGGTTGGCGGCCGATCTCAGTAACAAACCAGCCAGCTAACACTGCAACCCAGCCTGAGAAGCTCATTAGAAACAAAGTTCTGAGCATAAATAACGACAATTGCTTACGTCGCCAGAATTGCCAGCATGCAATCCAGGATACCAATAACATCAAAAAACCCATGCCTACCATCACACGAAATGACCAAAAAACTGGCGCGACCGGTGGGTGCTCGCCGATAAATTCATTCAAGCCGCGCACTTCTCCATCGACATCATGAGTCAGAATCAAGCTACCTAGTTTAGGAATCTTTAAAGCGTATTTGGTTTCTCTGCTTTGTTCATCAATGATTCCAAACAAGGTTAGCGCAGCGCCACGCTCTGTATCCCAGACTGCTTCCATAGCTGCGACTTTGGCTGGTTGATGCTTAAGCGTATTTA
>CAWUWF010000128.1:0-14291 GCA_963925935.1 uncultured Arenicella sp.
CCGGCAACGCATCCGAGATAATGGCCGTGATCGAGCCTTGGCTAGAAGGTTTAGCAATGGATTGGCCCGAACAATACTCCTATTTAAGCGGCGGCGATACGGAGAGCAGTGCAGAAAACATGGGGGCGGTTTATAAGTGGCTACCGCTTTCTGGAGTGATTATTGTGTTGCTGCTGGTTATACAATTTAATTCAATTCGTAAGACCTTCATGGTAGTTGCAACGATACCGCTGGGCTTGATAGGTGTGATTGGGGGATTGTTAGTGTTCAGAGAAGCCTTTGGCTTCTTGCCATTCTTGGGTCTAATTTCCCTAGCCGGAATCGTTATTAATAACGCTATCGTATTATTGGATAGAGTCGACTTTGAAAATAGACAACTGGGTCGCCCTCTAAACGATGCCATTATTGCCGCGTGCTTACAGCGCTTCAGACCCATATTATTAGCTACCACGACGACTGTGCTTGGCTTATTGCCACTTTATATAAGCGGTGGAGAAATGTGGTCTGGTATGGCTATCTCTATTATGTCTGGCTTATTGTTTGGCACGCTGATTACGTTAATTCTAATTCCATGCATGTATAGCCTGTTTTTCAATGTTAGTTACATTGACTATGAGTTCGATGATGAGCTATTAACGGCATAGTATATTTCAAGACATTACAGCCAACGTGCAAGAAAAATCAAACTGCCAACCAGTCCCTAAGCTGACAGCTTAAAATATACTAAGCCATTAATATCAATAGCTTAATATATTATTAGAATGCAAAACATAATCTTCAAATAGTAACCATTAAAGCGTTAATTTGGCTTCAAAGTTTCGCGACTCTTTAGCGCTTTTTCAGACTCTCGAATGCCGTACTTTAACCAACCTGATGAATTGAAGTTCTTAGTCTCAGCTAGCTCCCTTGAGAAGATTTTCAGCCTGAGTGAATTTGCTTGTTTATTCGCTGCATCCACACCGAGTACAACATCAGATAGCGAAAGCGCCTCATCAAACTTACCTTCCTCAAATAAGCTTTCCGCCTTACTAGTGACTGTATCGACGCCACCGGCCAGTTCAACTAGCTCGCGCGCTGAGTTGAGCGCATTAATACCAAGCATGGTTGATGGATTACCGTCAAACCAACCAGCATAGCCCTGATAGATCCCCCTTACCGACCAATCAACACGACCGTATATTTCGGAAATCTGTAGCTCTTTAGGTAGCGATATCTCTGCGGCCAAGGTGTCAACACTCTTACCTGCGTTCATACCTTGCACGACGGCGTTATGCACATAGAGTATAGCATCACGATACTGCTTTAGTGTCTGGCGAACCTCAGTTCCACCGAAGATGGGCTCACCGTGACTTGGTATTAATATTTCTGCATTCAAGGCCATTACTTTATCCAGCGAGTTCACGTAATCCAGCGCCCAGCGGGGCTTAGTTCCACGCAGAGTATAAATATTTGGAAACGAACGATAAAACAAGTCACCTACAAAGACAGCTTTTCGCTCGGGGATCCAAACTGACAATGCATCATGTGTTTCGCTTGGCGTAGCCAATACTTGAAACGATAGTTCACCCAATTTGAAGCTATGTTTATCGGTGAACGTGACATCAACGGGGATAGCCGCATCGTAGTTTCCCGGGGCAGTCTCAGCTTGATCCGATTCAGACAGGTCAAATCCAAATTGAGCAGCATTGCGGCGTTTAAAAAACCCTTTGAGGCGCTCTTGATAGTGCAAAAACTCTATAGACGCTTCCTGCATTATCACTTTAGTTTTCTCTGCTTTCCAAAGCGGCACTCCACCAATATGGTCGCCATGAGCATGCGTGATAATAATAAACTTAGGTTCGCGTGAATCAACCTTATTAAGAAGCGCTTTATGCTTAGGCGCATATGATGCTAAGGAACTATCGATGACCACATTGCCTTCATCGGTCACGATAAGAAAGGTATTGCCGAAACCCTTTGCGGAATAAATATTATCGACTATTCGTGTTGCTTCGGTTTGCGTAGAAACTTGTTGCAACGACATTGTGTGGTCGTTCGAGCTTTCTGCTTGCGACGCTGCGAGACTAATGGAGCTACTCAATGCACCGATCGTGCAGGTTGCTATTAGTCGAGATAAAAACCCTAAGTTGAAGCGATTAACTGTGTTTACCATATTCTTCGTCTCTTGTGTTTGCCTGTACTAAGCGACAGGCGTTATAAATTCATTCAAAATAAAAACTGAAACTAGCACAATCTATTATCCGCTCTAACCTGCATAGTGCGATTAGGATATACCTTAGAGCGTCAAGCGCATAACAATCAATGTCCTAGAAGACAGTTTAACTGCTAACTAGAAAAATAGAACTAATCTATCGTCACGCCAACGCCGACCTCGAAATTCCTGCGGATGTGTTGACTTAATTCCAACAACAATAAGCGCATTTGATTAACAACTTCACCGTAGCCAGCCTCGCGCATATTGCCACGAAAACTAAACGGGACCTGTTGCGTAGCTTGCTTGGGTTCTTGGATAAGCGAATAAGAGCCTGCTAAAAAAACCTCACCAGACTCCGTGGGGTAGAAGTGCCGAATTGTAATAGTCAAAGCCCCACAATTCTTGCAGGCTTCTTCAAACCTAAAATCTCTGACAATGCGATTCAATTCTACACGCAGCACCCGTCGAACTGAATCTCGTAAATTGCCTGCCCAGCGATGGTCGTTCGCAATAATGATTTGTTGATCAGCTTGTCGCATAACCAAATTAGATTGATCTAAGTATCCGGGCATCGAAACACTGTTAATAGCGACGATTCTCTTTGCATCATTTGATTCGCTAGCGGGTAGTGAATCAAGTAAATAATATTTAGTCTGCGGCTTTAAAGTTGTGGTGCTGCATGCTGAGAGCAACAAACAAAGTAAAATAATTCTAGTCATTGCGGTTAGTCCACCTAGCTATTCACCAGCTTTTAGTTGCAAATAAACGATCAATTCGAGGTTAATTAGAATTGGCTGCTAGGAGTCGATTCTGACACTGCAAGTTCATCTTTATTCATATCGTTTTCAATCCCTTCAAATAAAGGCGTACTAAGATAACGCTCGCCTGTGTCTGGCAACATGAAAAGTATGTTAGCGCCCTCTTCTGCTGATTCCGCTACTTCTATGGCAGTGGCTAAGGTAGCGCCGCCACTGATACCGGTAAAGATTCCCTCTTGCTGAGCTAGCTGTTTAGAACATTCTATGGCTCGCGGGCCAGTTATCAATTTAATCTCATCAATAAATTTATTGTTTAGCGCATCGGCAGCGAGTTTTGGAATAAAGTCAGGTGTCCAGCCCTGGATAGGATGTGGTGCCCAGTCAGGGTGCGACTCCGCAGGTGAACCATCTTCATGGTTTTTCTGTATTGCACCAGAAGAAAGCAGGCTTGCCCCCTCTGGCTCTGAGACAACTATCTTAGTATTAGGGCTATGCTGGCGAAGAATAGTTGCTACCCCCTTCAATGTACCTCCGGTACCATAACCAGTCACCCAGTAGTCCAGTGATCTGCCCTCGAATGCGATAATAATTTCGGGCCCCGTCGTTTTAATATGCATTTCAGCGTTTGCTTCATTCTCAAACTGCCGAGTCATAAACCAGCCATGCTTATCGGCTAGCTCCTTCGCTTTAAGCACCATGCCGTTACCCTTAAGCGCTGCTGGCGTAAGAACGACACGCGCCCCAAGAAAACGCATCAACCGCCGCCGCTCAATACTAAAACTTTCAGCCATGACAATCACTAAGGGATAGCCTTTCTGTGCGCACACCATAGCCAGACCGATACCGGTATTACCACTAGTGGCTTCAACAACAGTTTGCCCAGGTTTCAAAGAACCACTTTGCTCGGCCTGTTCGATAGCACCTAGCGCTAAGCGATCCTTGACTGACCCCATTGGATTAAACGATTCTACCTTGGCATACAAATTCACATGCTTAGGAGCCAATTTATTAATTCTAACAACGGGTGTATTGCCGACGGTTTCCAGAATGTTGTTGTATAGTCTCTTCACATCTTCGCCCATTTGATTGATTTCATCTTTGTTCAATTTAGAATAACATAAACGCGTTCTAGTCAAACGGCCAGTTATTAACTGCGAAAGCCAATAACAGCCCATATTTCACTTGCTACGCACCGTTGGCTCTAGCGATATAATCGTCTACCACTAGGCCTAATACTGTCATCGGGACCGCGCCGCCAAGTACTACTGCATCATTGAACTGGCGGAAGTCGAACTTATCACCCAGTACGGCTTTAGCCTTATCACGCAACTGATTGATGGCCGTATGACCGACTTTGTAGCCGCAGGCCTGACCCGGCCAGGCACAGTATCGATCTACTTCGCCACGAACTTCTTCGGGGTTAGAGCCGTTATTGGTAACGAACCAGATATTAGCTTCTTCACGAGTCCAACGTTTCGCGTGCAGGCCTGTATCGACCACCAGGCGACAAGCTCGAAAGGCAGTTGCTTGTAAATAGCCTAGCCTACCCACCGGTGATGCATCATAAACACCCAACTCGTCAGCGATCTGCTCTGCGTAAAGTGCCCATCCTTCCGAATACGCATTGAACGCCAGTAGCGAGCGTATCAGGGGTTGTTTAAAGGTATATTCGCCCTGCCAGACATGGCCAGGGATTGCCTCATGGTAAGTAAGGTCCTTGAGGTTAAATTTAGTGTGGAGGTCGGTAGTACGCAGATTGATCCAGAAATGACCGGGTTGCTTGCCGTCAATTGAACCCGCACCGCCATAAGCACCTGGTGCGCCCGCTTCTACCTCAGGTGCTATACGGGTGACTTCTAAAAAGCCAGGCACCTGAGTGGCAAATGCTTGCGGCATGAGTCCGCGAATTTCACCAAGCGTATCCTCTATAAATGTCATGATCTCTGCTCGGCCCTTGTCGCCTGGAGAGAAATGGTAACGAGGATCTTTTCCAAGAGCGGTCATTCGTTCGCCTATTGAGCCCTTCGTGTAACCAATGGAGCGTAGAATAGGATCCATGCGCCCATGTAGGCTGGCCAATTGATCCAAACCCATTTGATGTACTTCGTCTGGTGACATGGTTGTGGTGGTGCCGGCTTGCAGCGTCCAATCGTAATAGGCGTCGCCGTCTGGCTTGGCCCAAACCCCTGCGTCACTGGTGGACCTTGGCGCAAGGCTTTCAAGCACTGCAATTTGGCGGTCAATAGCCGGGCCAATGTTCTGCGCAGCCAGAACTTTTGCTCTGCGTGCAAAGTCTCCGTCCAGCTTTGAAGCCTTAGATTCAAGGGTTTTGACAACGCCCCAGTCATCAGGAGCGCGAGTACGAGCGTCGCGCAACTGCCCGAGAGTTTTCTCCATCAAAAAGTCGGGTAGAATCACCCCTTTCTCACCGTCTATTCTGGTGCGCTCAGTTTCCCCGTCGAGCTGCGCAGAATATGCCTCCATTCGCGAGAGATACGCTTGCGCATCATCGCCAGTTTGAATGGAATGACTAGCCTCAAGAAAACTCGGAATTTCAATGAAGGCTCCGGTATTTTGAGCGACCGCATACGGGCTGTTACGCCAAGACCAATTTGAATTTAACAGCGCTACCTCACCGTAGGCGAAATCAAAACCTTTTGCGGTCATATCGAACACCGAGCGCACCACATCCACGTTTAGAGCTTCATCTGAAGTCAGCACAAAGGTGTCAACTTTATTCAGTTTAGCGAGCATGGCTGTCACATCAGTTTTGATCTTAGCCTGGCCTTGCGGTGAACGATCCGTCAGTTCCGATTTGTGTCGTAAGTATTTTCCTTTATCGATCCCCGCACTCGATGTGCTTTCAGGATATGCGTTAAGCATTAGATCGACAGCCTGGTTGAGAAGGTCGCTAACTGCAGGTTGTTGCACGGATTGCTCAGTCTGCGTCGACGGTTTACAAGCCACGGCAGTTAGGCCTGTGGCTGCGACGATAGATGTCTTTAGAAGTGTGCGGCGAGAAAATCTCATGATCGTAACCTTTATTGTTTTTGCCCCATTGACGTTAACCCAATGCGACAATGCGGGCAAGCTCGAACTGCCCCAGCCTGATCATTCAGAGAATCGCGTTTGTTAGTTAAGCTGGGCACCAACCCTCATTGCGTCACTGTTAATGCTTCACCAATTTGAGCAAGTCGTTCCTTACCGAAGAACATCTCACCACCGACGAAAAATGTTGGAATGCCGAAGGCACCCCTTTCCACTGCTTTCGCGGTATTGTCAATTAACGCTTGTTTAATCACAGGCTCCTGGCTACGTGCAAATAGATCTTGCGCATCAAAACCAGCAGTCTGAATCGTCTCTGCGACTGCTTGCATATCCGTGGCATCTAATTGTTTCTCCCAAAGCCCGATGAGTAGCGCTTCGATGAAGCCACCACGTTTTTCAGGTTCGATAGCAATCAACATGCGTTGTAGAGTAATCGTATTAAATGGGAATTTTGGGTTCATTTGCCATTTAGTTAAGCCATGCTTAGCAATGAAGCGATTCATCTCTAACATCGCATACTGGTTTTTTCCCTTAACTTGCGCATCACGGATCATCGGTGGCGCGTTGCCAGTCAACTTGTGCATGCCTCCTAGAAAAACCGGCGTTACGTCGATCACAGCCCCATGCTTCTCAGCCAGTGCTTTTAACGGCTGCCAAATTAGGTAGGCATTGGGGCTAACAAAATCAAAAATAAGTTCAATCGTTTTGTTCATAGTATCTATCTCTTACCAGGTTTCTTGCCACGGGCGAAGGTCCAATTCATGGGTCCACGCGGTGCGGGCTTGTTTGTGTAACATCACATAGTTTTGCGCAATATGATCAGGATTCAAGATTGCATCCTGTTCACGTAATTGATCTACGCCAGGTACATTCTCACGAATAAAATTAGAGTCAATCGCACCGTCTATGATGGTGTGAGCTACGTGGATATTATTAGGCCCTAGCTCGCGCGCCATAGATTGAGCAAGTGCGCGCAGCGCATGCTTGGCACCCGCAAAAGCAGCAAGGTTTTCTCGCCCGCGAGTGCTGGCGGTTGCGCCAGTGAAAATAATCGTACCTCTGCCTCGAGTCAACATTTTTTTGGCGACTTCCCTGCCCATTAAAAAACCTGCAAAACAACCCATCTCCCATACCTTTTGATACACTCGTGAAGTCGTTTCGGTAATAGGAAACTGAACATTCGCGCCTATATTAAACACCGCAACTTCGATGGGCGCCACATCAGCTTCGATTGTGTCGATCAGCGACGTCATTTGGTCTTCATTACGAGCATCGATAGGCATGGCCTTGGCCTTATGACCCTCGTCACGAATTGATTGTGCCAAGGCTTCTAATGCAGTCTCATGACGTGGCCGCCGAACCAGGCAAGAGATCATCCCTTCACGTGCAAAGGCACGGCCAATTGCACCGCCTGTGTCATCACCGGCACCGATTACTAAACAGGACTTATCAACCTTGTGCATTTTTTCGCTCCTCAAGAGTTTAATTTATTATGCATATTTAGTCCTTATAAGCACTAATTATTCGATAGACAAAATGAACGCGCGGCAGACAGCCCAAATAATCTCTCTAGCTCAAAATTAGATATTGATCGATACTCGTATTAAATCAATGGTAAGGTCTGACCATCTAACAATAACTAAACCTCAATGGAGAACGAATAATGACAATAATGATAATCGGTGCATTGGCACTTAGTCTGTTTCAGTTATGGCTATTGCCAGCTAGTCTTAATGCAAAAAACATCGGGTACTTGATCAGTAGCCGCGACGATGAGGCTCCGCAGCAGTCTGTATTACTAGGTCGTATTTCGCGCGCAGGTATCAATTTGCAAGAAAGCTTGCCTGCTTTCTTCGTCCTCAGTTTGATGGCAATGATCCAACAAATAGATCTTACTCAGCTCGCTATGATCTGGATCGGCCTACGCGTGTTGTACTTAGGCTGTTACATGTTAAATGTAACCTACGTCAGAACCTTGGTTTGGCTTGGTTCTTTGGGTTGCCTAATCTATATGGCGTGTAAGCTGCTTAACTAAATAATAACGCGCGAAGATCGTAAAACTTGATTTAATTTCTTGTTCTATTGTCTTCGCGTGTTCTCTGTGTTCTTGGCAGGCCTAACTTTTCTTGGCTAGCCAGCCGGCGTTATCAAGCTATTGCGCCCAGCCTCCGCTGAAGGGAATGGATTGCCCTGCAAAAAAATCACTCTCATCAGAGGCTAGAAATAATGCAAACAAGGCATCTTCACGACCGGTGGCTAAGCGCCCTGCCGGGATCTTTTTTAATAGTTTGTTAAACGCATCGCTGGCAATAAACTCCGGAGGAAAATAGGCAGGATTCTCCACAAAATTTTGTGCAATCAAATTTATTTTTACATTATGTCGGGCAGCTTCAGTGCCAACATTCCGCACATACCCAACTTGTGCTGATCTTGCGGCCGCATAAGCAGAAACCCCTTCAAGTGCCTTCAGCCCAGTCGCACTTCCGTAGACAACCACCTTGCCAGATTTGCGTTCATACATGCCCGCAATGCTGCTCGACATAGCCGATGCAGTGGATGCACCATCATATCAAATGCGTGATTCCAGATAGCATCATCAATCTCGGTTGCCATAATTCCGGGGTTTGCGTTGGCAGCCAAGTTAGCGACTAACACGTCAATACGCCCTGCTGACGCCACTGCCTCCTGCGCCGCATTCGGCTGAGTTAGATCGCTTGTATCCACGGTCACCTCAGCCCCGTGCTCACGAAATAATTCAATCGTTGCTGGCCCCATATAATCCTCGGCTTGAGTCACCAGTACGCGTTTTTCAGCTAGTCTTTTATTCAAAATAATTCAACCTCTTTTTAGTGGGTTATAAACCTTAATGCTGCTTGGCCCAAGATAATATCAATTGGTTAACTTGAAATCTTGTGCCAGCCTTTGCACTTGGCGTTAGCGCTCTCAAGGTTAACGCAGTACGATAATAAAACCAATAAACTAATTATGGCGGCTTTCCTTTATAGTGCTAATACGCCGATGTTGATGATTAAGCCAATTTCGCCACGGCCGTTTTTAATAGAGCATCAGAGAGAACACATAGCCCCTAGAAATTCAAATTACTTATTGCTGGTTAAAAAAAACTGTTCAACCTTGAGGAAATTATGAAATTACTGCTAAGCACCGCACTACTCGTTTTTTTATCCCAGCCGGTATTGGCAACAGATAACATGGACGCGCTTGAACTTTCACTAACAAATATCGAATCCAGCGTTATCGCGATACGTAGAGATTTACACGCAAACCCTGAGCTGTCTAACCGTGAGTTTAAAACCGCAGAGAAGATCGCCCAGCATTTGCGACAATTAAAATTTGATACGGTGCAGACCAACGTAGCTCATACCGGTGTGGTCGGCACCCTCATCGGCGAACTGCCAGGCCCTACTATCGCCCTGCGCGCAGACATGGACGGATTACCTGTGCTGGAAAAGACTGGTTTAGCATTCGCATCCAAGGCGAAGGGAGAATACAACGGCAATGAAGTTGATGTGATGCACGCCTGCGGACACGACATGCATGTTGCTATGTTAATGGGGGCTGCTAGCGTGCTGGCAGAACACCGAGCTCAGTTAGCCGGCACCGTACAGTTCATCTTTCAGCCAGCCGAAGAAGGTGCCCCGGTCGGAGAACGAGGTGGCGCCGAGCTTATGCTAGAGGAAGGTATTTTCGATGGCCCGGCCTCACCAGAAGCAATCTTTGGATTACACGTTTGGCCTGTGCCGCTGGGTACGCTTAACTACCGGTCGGGTAGCTTTATGGCAGGCGCAGAGTCCTTCACTATCACCGTCGATGGAGTGCAAACTCATGGCTCATCTCCTTGGCGAGGTGTTGATCCGATCTTTGTCAGCGCTCAGATCATGACAGCCTTACAAGCAATACCGAGTCGCTACATAGATATTACCAAAGGGCCTGCGGTCATTACGATCGGCAGCATCCATGGTGGTGTGCGCAGTAACATCATCCCCGACCAAGTCGTAATGCAAGGTACCATCCGCACCTTCGACGCCGGCGAGCGTAAGGTGTTACATGAAAAACTGGAGAAAACGATAAAAGGCATCGCCGATGCGGCTGGGGCTAAGGCAACCCTTGAAATAGGTTTCTACTACCCGATTACCAGCAACGACCCTACCCTTTTGGGGCAAATGATGCCGACCCTAAAATGGGCCGCAGGCAAGGACAAAGTCGTTGAACATCCGCTGATTACCGGCGCTGAAGATTTTTCATTTTTCCAAGAACGAATTCCTGGGTTATTCTTGATGCTGGGTGTCAATGACCCCGGGGTTCCTGCAGGCGGTTCGCCGTCGAACCATTCACCTTTATTCAACCCTAATGAAGACGCCTTAATCATTGGCGTAAGAGCACTAGTAGGTTTTGCTATGCAATACCCTGCAAGGGAGTAGCACACGACATGTTGCCGGTCACCCGCTAAAACATTTGGGGTGGTCGGCGATGCAGGTCGCGTTAAGCATCGCCCCAATTCGGAATACGCTTTTCAAAGAAAGCGGCAGAGCCTTCTTGAGCATCTACAGATGTCATGGCAGTAACCATCGCTTCACCAGCATAGTTGAACGCTTCTTCAAGCGGCATATCCATTTGACGGTAAAAGTTAGATTTTCCTAAGCGAATTCCTTCTGCAGATTTTGATGCAATGCGTTCAGCCAGCTCTCTTGTGTGTTGTTGCAATAGATCCGCAGGCACGCTCGTATTAATAAGCCCGATTCGCTCGGCTTCATTTGCTGAGATAGCATCGCCAGTCAGCGCCATCGCCATAGCATGTTTGCGATGAACATTACGGCCAATCCCGACCAAGGGTGTCGTACAAAAACCACCAATACTCACTCCTGGGGTACAAAACTTTGCAGCATCAGAGGCGATAGCTAAGTCACAAGCAGAAACCAGCTGACAACCCGCTGCGGTAGCGGTGCCTTGGACACATGCGATAATTGCTTTTGGCGAATGAACGATAGCAAGCATCATGCTCGCACATTGGTTAAATATCCCTTTCATTCTTGTCTGTTGCGTCTCCAAAGTCTCATCCTGATGACGACTCATTTCACGCAAATCGTGGCCTGCTGAGAACACGCTGCCTGTACTTGCAATCACAATTGCTCTTACTTGAGGGTCATCTCCCGCCGCTGCCAATGAACTACTTAATTGGCTTAACATTTTAGAAGAAAGTGGGTTTCGCTGATCCGCCCTATTCAAAGTAATCCAGCGGACATGGTTTTCCGTGGTCTCTAACAGGAGTGACTGATCGTCGTTCATTTTATTTTTCCTCTGATGAAAGTAATTTAAGCAGCTATTAGTAAACACCTACTAGCAAACTATGATTCAGATAAGCCTGCAGTAACTTACAGCCTCGTTATGCTTCAACATAATATGATACTTTGCAGCTATTTAATATTCAATTCCTCAATCAGGCCGACGAATTCTTTAGTACTCTGTCCCAAGCCCTTTAGTTGATTACGTATTACACCTTCCTTGTCAACGAGGGTAATAACATTTGAATGCGCGATATCGCTCTCGCCCATAGGCTTATAACGTACATCAAACAAAGCGGCTAGCGCCAACACATCGTCTGCTGACCCGACTAATATTTGCCACCGTTGGTCATCCATTTCCTTGCTTGTCATATACTCCCGTACTCGCTCTACCGTATCTCGCTGCGGATCTAGTGTAACCAGCGTAACCTTAGTTTTTTGTTGCGCATCTTTGGACACAGCCTTGAGAATCGACTTAATTCGAGCAATGATAACTGGGCAAGTATGCTCGCAATAGGTATAAACAAAAGCGACCAAACGTACCGTACCTTGTAATTCAGTGATATTGAAGGTCTCTCCATGCTGGTCTCGCCAAGACGATTCAATATGATAGACAGAATTATCCGACAATAAATTGTTTGCCACATCACTGTCGGCCTTCGCGGTCATAGGCAACATAATAAGGACAGCATATATGATTGCTGAGATGAGTTTTTTCATAAGCTTACATGATTTAGTTAAAGGTCTTTAGCACACCTAAACCCAAGCGAGTTCAAGGTATAACTAGATGAATAACTACTGCGCAGTGCGTAACGCATAAACGCAGCGTAGTCAGAAGGGTCTATCGAAGATGTCGCACCAGCACCGCATAATAACTGTTTGTCCAACGCGCTATCGCCGCGCGACTCGCCTGTCACAAGAGCAGTATTGAAATCCCTCACTAATTCCCAAACAACTCCATGCATACCATGCACTCCCCAATAATTAGCTTCGCCATTTGTTACATCCGCTAAGGCATCGGCTGCTGGCGTGGAATACCACTGCAGAATTTTTTCGCGGAACTCAACGCTTTTACTGCCGTCCTTTTCAGTGGCGCTGGCCTGCGCTGTATATTCCCACTCGTCAAGAGTAGGCAGTCTTTTCCCAGCCGACTTGCAGTAGGCAGTTGCCGCAAACCACGACACATTCACAACAGCTTGCTTAGCAATGTCTGCAATTTCATGTTGTTCAAGCTGGTGAAGGTAGCTGGCGTCGGCGAAGATTGGCTTTATCTTTGCCTTACTCCATTTATCAACGCGTAAGGTAAAATCTAAAAATTGCTGATTACTTACCTGAAATTTGTCTAAATAGAATGGCGCGACCGCAATAACATCGGCCTCCCCTTGCTGTTTATAAAGTCCAGTGTAGGAGCCCGCTTCGATGCGAACCATATCTGGATTTGAAAGTTCACTATCAGGTTGCTCGGTAGTTGCGCATGACGCCCCCAATGGGAGCGTCATTATCAACAAGCTCAAGCAAAACTGCTTAATCAGTGGCTCCCGCGGACTTCAGCCACGTCACTGGGGGTAATCTCACCACCATTATTGTTCCAGGTATTCAGAACATAGCTCAGTACATTAGCTACCTGCTCATCGCTTAAGCTAACAGCTGGCATAACCCCATTGTATTTCACACCATTAACTACTATTTCTCCCGACAATCCATTCACCAAGGCGCCAATAGATTTCTTTCCATCGGCTAGCAGATAATCGGAACCAGCCAGTGGCGGGAACGCGCCGTTGATACCTTGGCCGTTATCTTGATGACAAGCCATGCAATTTTGCTCATACAACCGCTGACCAAACTGAACTCGCTCTTCTAGTGAAGTAGCCTTAACCGCTACCGGTACATCTTGATTAATAGTTTGAATCGCGCCGCCTTCAGGCAGGTAAATCGAATCATCTTGCTTACCTGAGTAAATCACCAGATCTTCGTCCCCTGTTACTTTAATCATACCCAGAGCACCTTTATTAAAGGCACGGAAAATGGAATGGTCAACTATGATGAAGGTGCCTGGCACATCCACTTTAAAATTGACAATCGCGGAGCCGCCTGCAGGCACCATGGTGGTTTGGACATTGTGATTCACCAGATCTCCACCTTCGATATACACGTCATCGAAGATCTCTCCAATCACATGGAAAGAAGAAACTAGATTAGGACCACCGTTACCCACATAGAGTCGAATTGTTTCACCAACCTTAGCGGTGACTGCATTGTCGCCAGCCAACGCCCCGACCGAACCATTAAACACCACGTAGTCAGGTATCTCAGTTAGTGCCTCTGCCATGTCGAATGGTTGCAAACCTTCGTCACCATAATTCCCCTTGGTGTAAAACTCGCTTTGCATAACATAAAATTCTTTATCCACCTTCGGCAAACCGCCTTCAGGCTCAACCAAAATCAACCCGTACATGCCATTGGCTATGTGCATGCCAACCGGTGCAGTAGCGCAGTGATAGACATATAAGCCTGGGTTTATGGCCTTAAACGAGAAGGTCGAGGAATGCCCTGGCGCAGTAAATGACGAAGTGGCACCACCACCAGGGCCTGTGACAGCGTGTAAGTCAATATTATGCGGCATCTTACTACTGGGATGATTATTCAGATGAAACTCAATTTCATCACCTTCACGCACGCGAATAAAACTGCCCGGCACAGTGCCGCCAAAAGTCCAGAACGTATATTCAACACCATCCGCTAAACGGCCTACCTCTTCAGTGGTATCTAGGTTCACCACCATTTTTACCGGATGATCTCGGGTAATGGGGGCCGGCACCTGTGGCGCTGCTGTCAAGATTGCTTGCTCTACCGGCAGTTCCTTGGCGTACACATAGTTACTAGCGAATAATGCTGTCAACATCAACAGTGTAGTTTTTAGTTGCTTAGTGCTATCGAACATCGTTATTTCCTCATCCTAAGATTTACAAGTGAACCGCAATCGTATGCCTC
>CAWUWF010000129.1:0-18543 GCA_963925935.1 uncultured Arenicella sp.
CTTTAATTTACTAACTGTATGTTAGCTTAACAGCGACATTAGCATATATTAGCAATAAGGTGGCCAGCTTTGTGAGGCCAACAATTCATTTTAATTATACAAATATAACTGCTCTCTAATAGCCACTCACCCAGTCTGGCAATATCACTCCATTGTCATTTACATACTGGCGCCAATGTTGTTCCAGTCGATCGACAACCTCAGGATGCTGAAGAGAAAAATCAATAGACTCAGATGTATCCTGCTGGATATTAAATAATTGCCATTCATTACTTCCGTAAGGGGGAGGCATGTGTACCATCTTCCAGGGATAGTCTTTGACCATGCGCTTGCCGAATAGTTCAAACACCTGTACACGACTTTGCAACTTGAGAGCTGGGTTTTGCCAAAAGCTCAATAGCGACACTCCAGAAATCGGTTTGAGCGGTTTTCCAGCATAGCTTTGAGGCGCATCCACGCCGGCTAACTCCAACACAGTTGGGGCCAGGTCGGTCACAAAATACTGCCGATTATCTATATGACCAGCAGCAACCCTTCCAGGAAAATGGACAAATGCGGCTACTCGCATACCACCTTCTGTTGGGAATGCTTTGTGCAATCGGTAAGCTGGCGTACTCGCCCGTCCCCAGCCACGCCCATATAGGACATAGGAGTTCGGCTTGCCCATATTCTCATAGCTGAAATCATGACTGCTGTCGATGGTTGCACGAATCTTAGGGAATAATTCCTCGGGCCAAGTCTCATCTAAATCATGCGCCTCAGCTCCATTATCAGACAGAAAAACAATCATGGTGTTATCTAGCTGATTGTTTTCCTCAAGATAACTAATCAGTCGGCCTACATGGACATCGACCTGATCTATCATAGCCGCATAGACTTCCATCGCTCGCGCGGACTCTAACTGCTCAAGCTTAGTCAATTCGTCCCATGCCTTGCCGTCTTCCGTAGCAGACCGAACTGACGTGTTTGGCTGAGTATTTGCGGGTATCACACCAAGTTGTTTTTGACGTGCAAAACGTTGTTCTAGCAACACCTGATACCCTCGGTCGTAACGCCCCTTATACTTAGCGATAGCAGCGTTTGGCGCTTGCAAGGGCCAATGCGGCGCAGTAAACGCTAGCACCCCAAAAAAGGGCTGTTCAGAAGCCTTATCTTCTTCGATATAGTCGATTAACTGATCTACATAGAATTGTGACGAGTATTTAAAGTTACTGGGGAGCGTTTCAAGTTTTTTACCATCTTTAAAATAGTTCGCTTTGATATCGGGGGACGGAGCGTAGGCCGGCCGCATATCTGGGAAATGACTAGCGCCACCTGAAATTAGACTAAATGACTTTTGAAATCCTCGAGCACTTGGCCTTGCGTTCTCTGCACCACCTAGATGCCACTTACCGCTGAGATAGGTTCGATAACCGTTATCGCGCAACAACTCAGATATTGTCACGACTCGCTCATTAAGAACACCCTCATAACCTAGCTGACCTTTCTGATTGGGCGATGTTTCTTCTAACATATTGCCCAAGCCCGCTAGATGCGAATCAACACCCGTTAAAAGCATAGCTCTAGTAGGTGAGCACGTAGAGGCGACGCTAAAGTTAGTTAGACGAGTCCCAGCGAAAGCCAGCTTATCCAGGTTGGGTGTGTCGATTTCACTGCCAAAACTGCCTATATCGGCCATCCCCATGTCATCAACCACGATAAATAAGATGTTTGGTTTTGTTTGGGGCTTAGCCAAACGTTTATCCGCCACTCCATCTGGCAATGCTTGGCAGCCAGTGATTAAGAAGAAGACTAATGCGAAGAATCCTGAGTGAAAAAATGTGCTCTGATTCATTATTTAATGCCACCTATCGTTTGGAAAAGCACGACTCATTCTGAGACCTTTGTAGAAAAAAGGAGAGCCGTATGGCTCTCCTCTTAAACTTTGAATGTAAACGTAAATTACAATCCAACCCTTCTTTTAGAAATTATAGCCAACGGTTACTCCAGCCCAACGAGGCGGAGCGTAAACAGCTGTTCCACCCAAAATCCCCAAATCGAGCGCATACTGCTTGAACTCTTCATCGGCAAGATTCTTAACCCAAGCCCTGATGCTCCATTGCTCATTAGCCCAGGTGACGCTGGCATTGCTCACATTGTATGAAGACTGGAATGCTGCTCCACCGTTAGTAACCTCTAAATACTGGTCAGCGTAATAAGCACCGTCTAATTGCAGCGCTACATTACCGCCCCATGCGTCAATGTTATAGCGGAACAAATAGTTGGCACCAAAGCTAGGCGCATTCGGCAACTCTACATCATTCAGGAAGTCGACCGGCCAATCAACGGAAAAACCAACCGGTGTACCTTGGAGTTGAGGTGTTTCTACATTATCGACCGATGAATCCTGCAACGAAACGCCTAGAATGATATCCCAATTCTCATTTGGGAGAATTACTGCTTCAATTTCAAGACCTTTATTCTCCGCATCTGCATTACTCACGCTCGGCGTTCCTCCGCTGAAGGTGAACGCCTGATAGTCTTCATAGTCATAATAGAATGCCGTTGCATTAAGACGGACACGCCCTTCTGAAAATTCACTCTTAACACCAAATTCAAACGCACTCAGTACTTCCTCATCATGTCTCACCTGTGCAAGAGATACATTTGCCGATGGTGCAAAATTACCCCCTTTGATACCACGATTGTATGAAGCAAACCAGAGCGTGTCTTCGTTAGCTTTATAATCCCATTGCAATCTAATCGCTGAATCACCGTAATCAATAGTGTCTTGATCGCCGCCGCTGGCTGCCACAGCTGATCTCAAATCCAAACCAAGAATTGACACAGGCGTATTATTTGAAGCACCTGTTACGGGGTCAATCAAGGCATCCGCTTGAAAGGTTCGTTGAAAATCCAGGTCTTTGTCATCTTGCGAATAACGGTAGCCTGCAATGATGGTGCTCTTGTCGTTGATATCGTATTCAACCTGAGCAAAGATTGCCCAGTTTCTAGAATCCAGAACATAGTTTTGCGCAACCCGCGCATTAACCGCTAAACTATTACCATTGGCACCGATGAATCCAAGACCCGCGGCCTCACCAGCTACCGGAGCACCCTGCGTAATAACCTCAGCATCAGTTTCCATATCGAGATAATAAACGCCAGCCTGCCAGCGTAAATTCTCTGTTTCAGCGGATAAACGGAACTCCTGCGACATCTGGGTGAAATCAGCCACGGTAGTGAATTCAATAATCGGCACTGGAATACCATCACCGTCTTCGGTGTAAAACTTATCGGTATTGGAGTAGTTTGTTATCGATACGAATTTCATACCACTCGCCAACTCGACATCAAATTTCGCGGTGACATTATTGGTTTCCCGATCCATAAAACCAACATAGTCAGAATAATTTTGGAATGGTTCCGGATGATCGCCTTCGAAAATAGTTCGACCTGCAGTGTCAACAGGAGCAAAGCAATCTAACTGACTCTGACAGAAAAAGATGTCACCAGTAGCGCCAGCTGGGGCACCAATTACGTTAGTAACAAAATCTTGAAATTCCGGTGGAATATAAGCATCTGCCACATCACCGTAAGGAAGAAAGTTATATCCACCGGTCGGCACTTTGTCGTCCTTCGAATATTTGTACATCAAATCCAAAGTTGCCGTGTCAGATAGATCAAACTGGAATGCACCGCGAAGCGCAATGCCGTCGGTGCCACCTAAATCCTGTCCACTGGCCGGCAGAGGATTGCCCTCTGGAAAATCTGTTGACTCAATGTAGCCATCTGATTGTTCGGTTCTAGCAGCAATACGATAGCGCGCTGTATCAGAAAGCGAACCGCCAACTGCTCCCTCGAGAGAGAATTTTCCGTAGTCGGCGAATGTTGATTCGACGTAGCCATTAGTTTCTTCGTCGTCAGCACCATGAGTAATGTAATGAATAACACCACCGGTTGCGTTACGGCCAAACAGCGTGCCCTGCGGGCCACGCAGCACCTCTACACGCTCTACATCGAAAAGTTGGCCGCTAATTGCATTCATGCTCGCAACATAGCCATCGTCAATATACACAGCCACTGGGGCTTCGTTATTGTCCGTGAAGTTGTTCTGAGAGACCCCACGAATATTGAAAGTAACCAAATTTGGGGAAAAGCTGGTCATTTGTAGCCCAGGCACCTGCTCAGTTATCTCAATAGTATTTGTTACTCCAAGCGCCTTCATTTGGTCACCGGTAAACGCGGTTATCGAAATACCAATGTCTTGCTGACTTTGTTCTCTTTTTTGCGCCGTCACTATCACTTCTTCTAATAACGCTGATTGCACGCTAAATGCAATACTACCTAGCGCTACAGATAACGCTACCTTACCAAGGGTTGTGCATTTCATAACCTTCTCCTCTATTAAAATAGTTATATTTTCTTGCTCTCACCCTTTGCCCAGAGAAAATTTTAGATGACACAGGTGTCGAACAGCATTAAGAGTGTAAACTTAACACGTTAACTATAGATCAATACCGAAATACTACACATCATCTATTAGGATGAGATGCGGTTGACAATATAATTCTACGAGTTCTAGTACTATTTGATTCGGAGTCTTACTTAAGAATACCAAGCAGCATTGAAATTAATTCACTATTGGAATGAACACCAACCTTGGCGTAAATATTCTGTAAGTGCGTGCGTAAGGTGGGAAGGCTTATTTTTAATTGGTCCACTAAAATTTTATTACTGGCACCTGTTAATGCGATCTCGATCACATCAAGCTCGCGCGGCGTTAATTCGAACTTCTTACCGAGCGTGGTTCGATCGTGGATTCGCTTAGGTAGATAAATTTTATTGAGCGTGAACTGTACAAATGGCTGAACAGCCTCCAGGCGCCCTACCTCTCTCTGAGTAAAAGGCTGTGTACTGTCATTGCGCAATAAGCTTAACACCGCAAAGATTCGATTATTTCTTCGAAAAAAAACATCCACATTGTGAAAAACGCCATTGGGCTCTAAAAACCCCTTGTAATGCTGTGTATTCATCCATGCGCTATCAGTCATCAACATAGAATTCGAAATTACAACAATGTCGCTATCGTCAAAACGTGATGGGTGCATAGGGTCGAACGACCAGAACGTTTTCTGGTAGTCCTTAGTCATGATATAGACCTTATCGCCTGAAGCAACTTCTAAGTTCAGGTCAATGCTCGGAACGTAAACATTAAAACGCAATGCATCAACAGGCAATAGACGCTCGATAAACTCAAACAACTCTTTCTGAAACTCTTCTGTAGAATCAGAAAGGCTCATGCGGATGTGTGTATTTTGTAATAGGGCATCGCTCAATTAAAGCACAATCTACCTGACTGAGCCAAACAACAAATTCAAAGTTCCTTGCCCCTTTAAGGACATATCGCTCTTGCAGCTATCGGAATTTGCATTAAATCAGGAGGTTATTCCAGTAAGTTGGTGAGCTGCACGCTCGGCTTCATGAACTGCACCTTCCCACATTTGATAGCCCTTTAGTTCGGCGTGGGCAAAAACAATACGGCCATGTGGTTTACGAATTGTATCGCTTGGTGGCGGCTTGCCATCTTTGCCATAGAAAAACCCCGGAGGCGTCGCGCAGTACGCGTGTCCTTGACGGTTTACTATAATCCCTGCTATATCACGATCCGCATCAAAACCCGCGCTGCCAAACATTTTTGTGAACTGTGTACGAATCTGGTTTTCAATATCTGCATAACTAAGAGAAAACATCTTCATTCTTGCGGCCACACATTGCTCCGCGATAGGAACGTTTTGGATGCCAAAAGAGTTGTACAGCGTCAGAACGGTTGGCTTCTCTGGATCCAACGGCATGGGTTCATCACCGTCCAGAATCATTTGGCGTCGCAATGTGGTAAACCAACCAGAATCATCATCAAACCAGCGTACTGACGCTACCCCCAATTTGTCCATAAACTTCCAATTTCGCAAAGCCACATTGACCATCATCATGGGCGAGTGCATAAACTGGTCCATCGCTTCCTTGTGGGAATTGGGTAGATCAGTCACTACCCGTTTATTCAAGTGCTGCTGTCCCGTCATGGCTACACCAGCGGCTTTTACGCGGCGCATCTTGCCATCCCTTAGATAGGTCACATTAACTTGTTCTGCAAGATCTGCAGGGCCATCATGATGAACATTAACTACCAATGAACTCAAACGAAAACGCACATTATTGCTGGCACTATCTATCTCCTTACGATCAATTGGAGCAGTTAAAACATCCATGATTCCTTTGGTCTTGCCAAAGATGCCTGGAATAAGCCGCTGCACTATATGCCGTAGTTGCCCAGTGTTACCACCTGGGAACTGTGCCAAGTAGACATAATCAGTAGGGTCTCCAATTCCAAGGTGGCGATTGTATGCAATGACGCCAGGTTGCAAAAAGTTGTAGGCCTGCAGTGCAGAAATAACATCGCCGCCTAAGCCCATTCCCATAGCTGCTCCAAACGGTGCAAGATAATCAAAAATCTTCTGATTACTCAAGCCCATTTCGCTTCTGAGGAATTCATGGTAGGTCATGCTATCCAACCACTCCGCCCAATCTTCACGTTCCGGCGGTTGACGGTAGGTTTCCATCCATAGGAAATCGCTTTTCGTTTTTTCATCCAGAGGCACATCTGCAAAGCGATTCTGCCAGGGATTCACGGCCATCGGATGATCATTGTGAAACCAGCCCAGATCAGTCGCTTCCCAGGTCAGGTGCATCGGCGAATAATTATCCAGCGGGATTTTCAGTTTGGAATTCTTAGCTTCCTGCCATTCAAAGGTTTCCGGTAAATCCAGTTCAGCCCAAATATCGTCGTACATCTCAATTTTTTTGGCTTCAGCTAATGGCCAGACCGCACCGGTTGAGCCCTGCGGGGCCCACAATTTATAACCATCCACTTCAAATTCATTGTGCCGCGCTTCGCCACCAAACATATCGTGGTTATCTAGAATAAGTACTTTAGCAGCTGGATTGTCCTTCAAATAGGCATACGCGGTGGTGCATCCGGAGAAACCCGCCCCCACGCAAATCAGATCATAAAATTCGTCAATCACTTCAGCTGCTTTGAGCTGATCTGAAAAATCGCCGTTACGAAACGTATGTGCCGCGTTTACAACCTTATGAGTATTGCCGTTGGCGGTTTTGTAGTCGCCTTGGCCACCTGGGCCGGTCCAGGATTCGTCCAGATCGTTGAGGGGCAGCGGCATAGTTTTGCCGAGTTTAAATGTATAGTCTGCGGATTCCGGTTTAGCAAGTGCACTTGGGGCTTTTGCCGCCAGTAGGGCAGCGCCGCTACCAATCAAGGTGCCACCGACGAAATCTCGTCGGGTGATCTCTGAGTTGGGTTTGTTGGTTTTTTTATCTTTCATTCCGAACTTCCTCAGGCTTGGCTTAACTGTTCTTTTGACTAGTGATTCAGATCAAATTCACCAACTGTGTACATTTCTCCATGTGACCACCACTCACCTTCGATACGTTCCCATAGGAACAGCATCTTGAAAGTAAAGGGTGCCTCACCTTCGACATTAGGATCGACATGAAAATTCACCCAATCCCAGCCGGCATCGCCATTCACAAAACTTTGATACGACTCGATACGTACACTGCCACCTATAACCTCTTGGTATATAGACCGAATACCGTCGCGACCTTTATGCGTAGCGCCGTCAGGCCCGGTAGAGACCACATCCGCCGAATAGAATTTATTAACGATCGGCTCAGGATCATTAGCCGCAAATGCAGCTTCCTTCATATCGTATTTTGCTCTGATAGCTTTTTTGAAATCATCCAAATCACCAGCAACAGCGTTTGTGCCGATAAGTAGCATGGCACCTATACTGAATATTTTCGTAATCTTAGTCATTCTATTTATCGACCCCCTTACTTTCTTCCTTCTTGCTTCTTACTTAGCAATCTTAAGAGTCTGAATAGACGTGTATTCTTCTAGCCCGTACGAGCCAAATTCAACACCAAAGCCGGATTGCTTGACACCTCCGAACGGTGCATTAGGTTGTATCCCGCCGTGTTCATTTACCCATGCAGTTCCGCATTCCAGTCTACTGGCGATTTCTTTTGCTTTTTCGATATCATCGCTCCAAACCGAACCGCCTAAGCCCGAAGCGCTATTATTGGCCCGCTGGATAACATCTTCGATGTCGGAATATTTAATCACCGGCATCACGGGGCCAAACTGCTCTTCATCAACCAGGCGATCGCCGTCGGATTGGTCTGCAACAATGGTTGGTTCAAAGAAGTAGCCTGGTCCGTCAATTTCATTGCCGCCGGCGACTACTCGTGCATTATTTGATATTGCGCTGCCCAGCAGGGACTTCACAATAGCCAATTGTTTGGCGTTTTGTAGCGGCCCAAGTTGGCTAGCTTCATCAAGCCCATTGCCGACTACCGTGTTATTCGCCTGTTCCGCCAGCGCATTACACATTTCTTCGTACTGCGATTCGTGTACGTATAAGCGCTTCAAAGCGGCACAGGTCTGGCCGTTGTTGTGAAAACCAGCACCAAATAATTTTGGTGCTATCGCGGCCACATCAGCGCCCGGCAATACAATGCCTGCATCGTTACCGCCCAGCTCCAGGGTCAACCGCTTCAGGTTTACTGAAGCAGCCTCCATGATCCGCTTACCGGTTGGGGTCGAGCCGGTGAAGATCATTTTATTGATTCCATCATGACTGCTCATGCCGGCACCAATTTCAGCATCACCATGTAGCACGTTCAATACACCTGCGGGCAATACTTCATTGGCCAGCTCGAAAAATCGGGTGGTGGCAACTGGCGTAAAAGGAGATGGCTTTATAACCACTGTGTTGCCCGTACGCAGCGCAGGCATGACGTGCCATATGGCAATCATCAAAGGCCAGTTCCATGGCGTTATCGAACCAACCACACCAAGCGGTTTGCGGTGAACTTCTATTCTTGCTGCATCGTCATCTTGGATCACTTCCACTGGCAGATCCAGACTGGCTGTTGCTTGAATCCAGGCAATGGCACCACCGACTTCCATTCCTGAGCCAATACCATTCAGTCCACCCATCGGCTTACCGCTTTCCTTTGTTACCAATTCCATCAGCTCGGGCATATTGGTTTCCATAAGCGAAGCTAACTCCATTAGCTTAGCTTTACGGTGCTCATCACTGGTAGCAGCCCAGGCCGGAAACGCATTTCGCGCCGCGGTAACCGCGTCATCTAAGTCATTCAGACTGGAGAGATGACAGTGCGCGAATGCTTGTTCCGTTGCGGGATTAAGCACATCTACCAGCTGTTTTGATTCTCTGCTGGTACCGTTGATGATCATTTTGGTTTCTATCATGCTGTTTACCTACTGGGGTTTTAGTAATTCGATTAAGGTGCAAGCTGACAAAGCTGTGCAGTCTGTTATTTATCTAGTGGCCAAACTCTTCCCGCAAACTATCACGAAAATAGTAACGGGACAGGCAAAACTATAAAGGCGAGCCATTTCTACGACAATCATCTATTGAGATGATCGACTTTCGATTCAATGCTTTTGACCACATGCGCTTCAAAATCGGAACGCCGAACCGCAGACTATACGGCAACCCCGTCGAGTCCACGAGGCCTATTAATTCAAAGCGTTGCCTTTCAGATAAATCATAAGCTTTATGATGACTTATGCGCGACATTAAGCGTCGGCAAAAACTTGCTTCAAACGTTCTAACTCAAGGCCCGCTTGTTTCACCGATTTCTCTTTTACCGGGCCAAAGCCCCGGATTTGATCCGGAAAGCTGTCAATTTGATCGACCGATTTATGCCTTTCGCAAATCAACGACTCTTTGTGCCTTACCCTCTGATCTTGCTACCTGCCCTTGTTCTTTAACATCTATCGCAGCCGAGATGCCAATCATGTCTTTAATGCGTTTTGACAATTCCGCAGCGGCGGCGGCCTTGTCTACGCTGTCATTTATGCGCTCACAACTAATGGTTACTGCATCCATATTACCCTTCTTACGCAATTCAATTTGGTAATGCGGGCTGAGGCCTTCGACCGCTAATATTTGCTCTTCTACCTGGGTTGGAAATACATTAACTCCACGCACAATCAACATATCGTCGGTACGCCCGGTGATTTTCTCCATCCGCCGCATAGGCCGAGACGTCCCTGGTAACAGCCGAGTCAAATCACGGGTGCGATAACGAATGATCGGCATCGCTTCTTTTACTAAGGAAGTAAACACCAATTCACCCAACTCGCCATCTGGTAAAACCTCTCCTGTTTTGGGATTAACAATTTCTGGGTAGAACATATCTTCCCAAATGGTTGGGCCATCCTTTCTATCCACGCACTCTTGGGCAACCCCAGGCCCCATGACTTCCGATAAGCCATAAATATCGACTGCGTCTATGCCTAATCGTTGCTCAATTTCAACCCGCATTTCGTTGGTCCACGGTTCGGCACCGAAGATACCTATCTCCAGAGAGCAGGTTTTTGGATCAATGCCTTGCGATTCAAACTGATCTATCAAATTAAGACAATATGAAGGCGTCACCATAATAATTCGTGGCTTAAAGTCTTGTATCAACTGAATTTGCTTGGGCGTTTGACCGCCAGACATTGGCACCACTGTGCAGCCAAGTCGCTCTGCTCCATAATGAGCACCCATACCACCAGTAAACAATCCATAACCGTAAGCATTGTGTAAAATATCGCCAGGTCTGCCGCCGGCCGCACGAATGCTGCGGGCAACCACGTTGGCCCACGCATCAAGGTCATTTCGCGAATACCCAACCACTGTTGGCTTGCCAGTTGTACCACTGGAGGCATGTACTCTAACCACCTCTTCTCTGGGCACCGCAAACATGCCGAAAGGATAGTTGTCGCGCAAATCAGCTTTCGTCGTAAAGGGTAGCTTAGCCAAATCATCCAGGGACTCAATGTCATTCGGATGTACACCGGCCGCGTCAAAACTCGATCGATAAACTGCAACATTGTCATAGGCGTGTTTAACCGACCACTTGAGGCGCTGCAATTGCAGCTCTCTCATCTCATCGATAGAAGCAATCTCAATCGGCTCAAGTTCAGCCCGGCCCTCATTGCTGAATGTAATAGGCTTAGTCATTGTTTAACTCCGTTCGATTATGATCGCAATACCTTGCCCTACGCCAATGCACATTGTGCAAAGGGCGTAACGCCCGTCCATATATTCTAGTTGATTAAGGGCGGTGGTGATCAATCTCGCGCCTGACATTCCCAAGGGATGCCCTAAGGCTATGGCACCGCCATTTGGGTTAACTCGTGGATCGTTATCGGCCAACCCCAGATCTCGGGTGACCGCTAACCCTTGCGCGGCAAACGCTTCGTTTAGTTCGATGGTATCCATCTGGTCAAGGTTTAGGCCGCTTACTGCAAGCACCTTACGTACTGCCGGCGCTGGGCCAAAGCCCATGATGCGTGGCTCTACACCCGCGGTAGCCATCGCTACGACGCGTGCACGTTTGACTAAGCCGTACTGTTCTGCTGCTGATTCTGAAGCCAGCAGTAGTGCGCAAGCTCCATCGTTCACACCAGACGCATTACCTGCTGTGACGGTACCACCGGCTTTGAAAGGAGTGCCCAATTTATTCAAAGCCTCAATAGTGGTGTCCGCTCTGGGGTGTTCGTCTTTGCTGACGACCAGATCGTCTTTTTTCCGCTGAGGGACATTAACGGCAACTATTTCGCTATCAAAAAACCCTGACTGTTGAGCCGCCGCTGTACGCAGTTGGCTGCGCAGGGCGAACTCGTCTTGATCCGCGCGTGATATGCCAAATTGCTCGGCGACGTTCTCAGCCGTCTCCGGCATGGAGTCAACCCCATACTGCTGCTTCATCAGCCTATTGACGAATCGCCAACCAATGGTGGTGTCAAAAACATTATTCGCTCGGCTAAACGCCTGCTCAGCTTTAGGCATCACAAAGGGGGCTCGTGACATTGACTCTACTCCGCCCGCAATCATCAATTTAGCATCGCCACTTTTGATTGCTCTGGCAGCCGTGCCTACGGCATCCATACCTGAACCACACAGGCGATTAATGGTGGCCGCTGGCACGTCCACTGGTAAGCCAGCCAGCAAGGCCGACATTCGCGCGACGTTTCGATTGTCTTCCCCCGCTTGATTAGCGCAGCCGTAAATCAAATCATCTACCTGACTCCAATCAACCCCGGGATTGCGTTGCATCAAGGCTGCTATTGGTATTGCCCCTAGATCATCAGGTCGTATTGAAGATAAGCAGCCACCGTAACGGCCAATGGGAGTTCGGATTGCATCACAGATATAGGCTTGATTCATAATTCAATATCAGGTTTTGATTACTCATTTGATTAAATATTTCGATTGCTTAGCTCATTTAGGAGCCTCAATCGCCAGTCTTGATACAGCGACCTACGCTAGCACTGCCCCGCCTACTTCAAAGGAGCTTCCATTAAAGATGGCCACCAATTTCCCGTTGGGATTAGTAACTTTAACTTGGTAGATACCAGTGAGTTTACCGCGAGATTGTTGTTCACCGACAGCGAGCAATTGTTCGCCCACATTTGCTGGTCTTATAAAGTCTATGGAAAATCGCTGTGCTACGGTTTTTCGATTACATGAATTACAGGCGTGGGCAAATGCCGTGTCTGCCAAGGTCGAGATCAAACCACCCTGGCACATGCCATGACCATTTGCGAACTCAGGCCGCACCGTCATGGTCAGTTCAGCATAGCCTAACGCGATCTTTTGAACTTCGATCCCCAACATCTGCGCACAATAGTCGGTGGCGTGCATATGCGCTGAAGCACGCTCGGCAATCTCTATAAGATTATTTTCATCGTCAGTCATTTAAGCGTTTTGTTCATTTGACAAACTGTTCATTTAACAACCAAGGCGAACAACGATAACGCTCTTCGCCATAGCTCTGCTGTAGGTTTGCTAATACAGTAACCACATTTGCAAAACCTATGCGCGTTCCCCACTCAATTGGGCCTTCGGGATAGTTCACTCCCAGCTTCATGGCGACATCTACGTCCTGCGCTTTGCATACGCCTTGATTAACCACATCTGCGGCTTCGTTTACCAAACAACAGACCGTTCGCATTAGTAACATACCCGGCAAATCTTTGATTACACAGACTCGCTTATCAATCGCTGAGAACAAGGCCAGCACATCTTGCAGGGCTTGTTCGCTTGCTTGCTTCGCCACCGAAACGGCGATACTTTGAGCGGTAATATAACTGCGCGCCAGATCAAATACCGCGACCTCATCATGACCACTATTAGCAGCAATCTGAGTCGCGGTTAAACCATTACACAACTGCAATCGGGTATGACCAAACTGAAGATAAGCTTGGTCACTCGCTTCACGCTGAACATTCACATCGCTTTTTTCAAGCAGGCTGAGTAATTCATCAGCCGCTCCTAGGTCTCCGTAAATCGTCACTTGATCCAGCGAGCTTTCTGAAACAGCTTGGTGCTCTGCCTCACCCTTTTGATCTTGAGAGTAGTCGTAATAGCCTCGTCCGGTTTTACGGCCAAGTAAACCGCCTGCCACCATTTCCGCTTGCAGTACTGAAGGCTGAAAGCGTTTATCGCCATAATAAGCCTGGTAGACCGATTCAGACACAGCCAAATTAATGTCCTGACCTATCAGATCCATAAGTTCGAAGGGGCCCATTCTAAAGCCGCCACTGGAACGCATTATTTGGTCGATTGTCGCAACACTGGCCGCTTGTTCATTTAGCGATCGTAAGGCTTCAGCATAGTAGGGCCGAGCTATTCTGTTTACTATAAAGCCGGGTGTTGATTTCGCATGTACCGGCGTTTTGCCCCATTTCTTTGCAATATCAAACACCGTATTGGCAACTTCGCCCGACGTATGCAGCCCACTAACCACTTCTACCAGTTTTAGTATCGCCGCCGGATTAAAGAAATGCATACCAATTAGTCGCTCTGGGTGCTTAAGTTTGGCCGCAAGCGCTGAAATCGAAATTGATGAAGTATTACTGGCAATGATTGTTTTTTCACTGCAGATAGTTTCAAGCTCACTGAACACCGAACGCTTAACATCGACGTTCTCGACAATAGCCTCAATAATTAAATCGGCTGCTGCCAATGCGCCTATTTTATCAGCGGGTGTAATTCGAGCACACAACTGGTCAACTTCGCGCTGAGACTTTTTGCCTCGTTCGATCAATTTATCTAAGCCAACCCGGATCGACTGTAAACCGTTTTGCGCAGCGCCACTAGCGACATCAAATAACACTACCGAATGACCCGCACTTGCAGCAACTTGTGCAATACCAGCCCCCATGGTGCCTGCACCAATTACGCCAATAGTCTCTACACCAATTGCTTCAGCAACTTTTTCTTCAGCCAATACATTCATTAGTCTTGTTACTTCCCTTGATAATTTGGTTCGCGCTTATTCATGAAGGCATCTACACCTTCTCGATAATCATCTGTTCGGCCTGCGACGCCTTGCAAGTCCCGCTCCAGATCTAGTTGTTGATCAAGCGTATTATTGGAGGACGCACGAATAGCCCTTTTTATTAAGGCCAAACCTTTGGTCGGCGCTTTCGAGAGTTGCTTACCTATAGTCGTTACTTCAGACAATAAGACATCATCGTCCAGGACCTTATAAATCATGCCCATTGCCTGAGCGTCTTCTGCCTTTACTTTTTCGCCAAGCAGACACAAACTAAGTGCTCGCGATTGACCGACCAAACGCGGCAAGCTCCAGGTACCTCCAGAGTCAGGCACGAGGCCCAACTTATTGAAGGACTGAATAAAACTCGCCGAGCGAGCAGCAAAAACGATATCGCACGCTAAGGCAATATTAGCGCCCGCGCCTGCAGCCACACCATTGACCGCACACAAAACTGGCATTTCCAAACCTGTAATAGTTCGTATCAAAGGATTATAATTCTTTTCAACGGATGCAGCCAGATCCGGCACTTCATCGGAAGCCGCCACGGAACGATCACTTAAATCTTGCCCGGCACAAAAGCCTCGGCCGTTACCGGTTATGATCAAGCAGCGCACAGAACTATCCTTCTTAATTTGCCTGAAGGCCTCTTTTACTTCTGCGTGCATGTCAGTGTTAAAGCTATTTAGTCGGTCTGGCCGATTCAAGGTCAAGGTGGCTAGCCCTTCATCTATTTCGAATTGGATGTTTTGATATTCTTTATCACTCATACTCTTTATTCCTATGCAGTGGTTCAGCAAGTAGTCGTTTTCTAAGCATTGCCGTAATCATTTTTTTAGTTATTTCCTGGAAAGGCTGGCGCGCGCTTTTCCTTAAATGCTGAAATGCCTTCTGCAGCATCTTCAGCGACCACCAATCTTAAAAACTCTGCGCGTTCCTGGTCAAGCCCTGCAACCAAGCCGACTTCATAAGAATTGAGAATAGCAGCCTTAATCGCGCATGTGGCGGTACCGGCCTTGCCTGCAATCGTCGTAGCAAGCGCTAACGCACGATCTAAACAAACCTCCGGTTGAACCACTTCGGAAATCAAACCTATTCGCAAGGCTTCAGTTGCGTTGATAATATCACCGGTGAGCATAAGTTTCATTGCCACAGCCTTACCGACCAAACGGGTGAGACGTTGCGTTCCTCCAGCGCCCGGCATCAGACCCAGATTAACCTCTGGTTGTCCCAGTTTGGCTGTGGTCGCCGCGATAACAATATCGGCATTCATCATTAATTCGCATCCACCGCCTAAAGCAAAGCCATTCACTGCTGCTATCAAAGGTTTAGGAAACTCCCGAATTGCGGTCCAAGCCTTTTGCCTTTCTTGCTCGGGAAATTTCCCATCGGCAGCAAGTTGCAACTCATCTATATCGGCACCTGCTGCGAATGCTCTTGAATCTCCAGTGAGAACAACGCAACGCGTAGAATGGTCGGCTTTGGCCTTATCAAGTTCCGCTGCCAATTGCGTCAACACCTCAGTATTGAGCGCATTTAAAACCTTCGGGCGATTAAGGCGAATTAACAACACTCCCTGAGCGGGAGAGGATAGTAGTAGGTTATCGTTCATTGGCGTAGAAGTTTACTATTTCAGGGTCAGCAGGAGTCAGCGAGAAAGTTTACCTTATGCTATTTAAATATGATACATATTTTGACATTATTAGAAGATACTGTATCATATTAACTTCAACACACTATTTTCACAAAACGCGCGCTTCAGAGCCAACACACAAAGACCCGCGCGAAAACTATTAGCAATATTATAGATGCCTAGTTACGAATTAAATGGCATACGCCCAGTGGTAAAACCTGGCGCGTATGTACACCCTCTCGCCGTGCTGATCGGCGATGTGATCGTGCATGAGAATTGCTTTGTGGCCCCGCATGCAGTAATGCGAGGTGATTTTGGTCGCTTAATTCTTGGCCCCGGTGCTAATTTGCAAGATAACTGTTGCATGCATGGATTCCCAGGCACCGACACCATCGTTGAGGAGAATGGCCACATTGGTCATGGTGCAATCCTGCATGGCTGTGTTGTTAAGAAGAATGCCCTAATAGGAATGAATAGCACCATCATGGACAATGCCGTCATTGGAGAGAACAGTATTATTGCAGCCAACTCCTTCGTAAAAGCCAACTTCGAAGTAGCCGCCAATTCACTAGCCGCAGGTAGTCCGGCAAAAGTTATTCGCGAATTACACGAAGAAGAAATTACCTGGAAAACACAGGGCACAATCGAATACCAACTGCTTGCACAAGCTTATCTCGGCGGCTTAACCGAAGTTGAACCAGACACTGAATTAGCCTCCAATAGAGCAACTAATAATCAATCAACATTTACCACCAAACCAAAGTAATAATAAATGAATATGAAATTACATAGTTACGCGCAAGGAGAATGGTACGAGTCTTCAGCCAGTGGCGTAGTACTCAATAGCGCGATCTCCGGAGAGCAAGTAGCCGAAATCTCGAGCACTGGTCTGGATTTTGCAGACATGGTCAAGTACGCACGTGAAGTTGGTGGCCCAGGATTAAGAAAGTTCACCTTTCACGAACGCGCTTTGATGTTAAAGGATTTGGCAGCGTACCTTCTGGAGCGCAAAGAATTGTTCTATGCATCTTCTAAGGATACAGGCGCAACACGTAGCGATTCCTGGGTAGATATAGAAGGAGGCATTGGCACTCTATTTGCTTATTCCAGCAAAGCCCGGATCGAAATGCCCAATAGCCAAGTCTACTTAGATGGTGACCTTGAACGCCTGTCACGCAATGGCACGTTCATAGGCCAACATATCTACACGCCTATTCTAGGTGTCGCGGTTCAGATTAATGCGTATAACTTCCCTTGTTGGGGAATGCTGGAAAAACTAGCGCCTGCGATTGTTGCCGGCGTGCCTTGCATCATCAAACCCGGTAGTCAAACTGCCTTTTTGACTGAACTAATGGTCAAGCATATGGTGGAGTCTGGTGTGTTACCTGCCGGGGCGATTCAATTGATATGTGGCAGCACCGGTGATCTTTTAGACCATATGACCTATCAGGATTTAGTCAGCTTCACGGGTTCGGCCAGCACTGGTTTGATGTTGAAAAAGAACGATGCTATTGCTAGCGAAAATACTCGCTTCGTAATGGAAGCCGACTCCTTGAATTGCTCCATTTTAGGCACTGATGTGATGCCAGGATCAGTGGAGTTTGATTTATACATCAAAGAAGTTGCCAATGAAATGACCACCAAAGCGGGACAAAAATGTACCGCTATCCGACGCGCCATAGTGCCTGCCGGCAGAATGGATGCCGTCGCTGAAGCTCTCTCGGCTCGTCTTGCAAAAATAGTGGTTGGCAACCCAGACAATAAAACTGTGGGCATGGGGGCACTGGCAGGAATAGGTCAGCGTCAAGATGTGCTTAGTAAACTAGAAGCACTTAGCAGCCAAAATGAGATTGTATTTGGCGACCCGAATAATGTCGACGCACTAGACGCCGACTCAGAGAAAGGCGCCTTCATATCACCAATACTATTGGCGGCAAGCACAGCCGCTACTAACGCACATGACATTGAGGCCTTTGGCCCAGTCACTACGCTAATTCCCTACACTGACACCCAAAATGCTATTGAGGTTGCGGCGCAAGGCAAAGGTAGTTTGGTTGGTTCTATTATCACAGCAGATAAAGAAATCGCTAGAGAAATCGTCATTGGAGCGGCAGCGCATCATGGCCGCATGTTAATTCTTAATGAGGAATGCGCAAAAGAATCCACTGGGCACGGTTCGCCTTTGCCACAGATGATTCACGGCGGGCCTGGGCGCGCTGGGGGCAGCGAAGAGTTGGGCGGTATTCGTGGCGTCAAACATTATATGCAACGTACTGCCATTCAAGGTTCTCCGGATATGGTGAGTGCTATAACCGGCACGTGGATCGCTGGCAGTTCACGCAACACTGATACCATTCACCCATTCAAAAAGCACTTTGAAGAAATTGAAATAGGCGACACGGTTATCTCTGAAAAGCGTGCAATAACCTTAGAGGACATCGAGGCTTTTGCAGAGCTTACTGGGGATAAATTTTATGCCCATATGGATG
>CAWUWF010000130.1:0-4614 GCA_963925935.1 uncultured Arenicella sp.
GTATCCTTCGACGCGCGCCAGATCAAAACGAATATCCCGACCTAGAGTTGCTTGGCTGGCAAAGGTAAACCGAAGTGCGTCTGTGCCATAGGATTCAATTCCATCAGGAAATTGCTTGCGGGTCGATTTTTCAATCTTAGCCGCCATCTTCGGCTGCATTAAACCGGCTGTACGTTTGGCAACCAGGGTTTCTAAGTCAATGCCATCGATCAAATCAATGGGGTCTAAAACATTGCCTTTAGACTTAGACATTTTCTGGCCCTCTTGATCACGTACCAAGCCGTGAATATAGACCTCCTTAAAGGGCACTTGATCGGTGAATTTTAGACCGAACATAATCATTCTAGCGACCCAGAAGAAGATAATATCAAAGCCAGTAACCAGTACATTGGTTGGGTAATACTTGGCAAGTTCTGGCGTTTGCTCTGGCCAGCCCAAGGTTGAGAACGGCCAAAGAGCTGAAGAAAACCAGGTATCCAGTACATCATCATCTTGGCGTAGCACCACCCCTTCGCCAGCTTGCGCTTGCGCCTCAGCTTCGGTGAGTGCGACATAGAATTTTCCATCTTCATCATACCAAGCGGGTATTCGATGGCCCCACCAAATTTGTCGTGAGATGCACCAATCTTCAATATTACGCATCCACTTGAAGTAGGTATTGCTCCAGTTTTCAGGCACAAATTTAATGTCGCCATCTTCGACAGCCTTAATCGCATCTTTGGCAAGCGGCTCAACTTTTACATACCATTGATCGGTTAGGTAGGGTTCGATGACAGCGCCGGTACGATCGCCCCGCGGCACCATAAGTTTGTGGTCTTCAACCTTTTCTAGTAACCCCGCTGTTTCAAAGGCCGAAATTATTTGCTTGCGGGCGGCATAGCGATCTAAGCCGTGATATTCGGAGTCTGGTAGGTCAATGGCTGCATCGTTATCCAGTATATTAATGATGTCTAAATCATGCCGTTTACCAACATCGTAATCATTGAAGTCGTGTGCGGGCGTTATCTTCACGCAACCTGACCCGAAGTCAGGATCAACGTAGTCATCTGCAATAATCGGTATTTGTCGGCCGGTTAACGGTAAGTCCACAGTTTTGCCAACGAGATGCTTGAAGCGCTCATCGTCAGGGTGAATCGCAACGGCGCTATCGCCCAGCATCGTCTCTGGGCGTGTCGTCGCGACCACAAGATATTCATCTGAAGTACCACTAATTGGATATCTTAAGCTCCACATGTGGCCATTTTCTTCCAAAGACTCGACTTCAAGGTCTGAAACAGCCGTGTGTAACACCGGATCCCAATTGACCAGTCGCTTACCGCGATAAATTAGGTCTTCTTGGTAAAGTTTTACAAACACCTTTTGCACAGCGTCGGACAAACCTTCGTCCATGGTGAATCGCTCTCGACTCCAGTCGATAGACGCACCCATGCGGCGTAACTGCTTGGTTATGGTGCCGCCAGATTCTGCTTTCCATTCCCAAATTTTTTCGATGAATTTTTCGCGGCCTAGGTCGTGGCGGCTAATGTTGTCGACCGCCAGTCGGCGCTCAACAACCATTTGGGTTGCGATTCCCGCGTGATCGGTGCCTGCTTGCCACAAGGTTTGGTCGCCGCTCATTCGATGGTAGCGGGTAAGCAGGTCCATTATTGTGTCTTGAAAAGCATGACCCATATGCAAGCTGCCAGTGACATTAGGCGGTGGAATCATTATGCAGTAGGCGGTGTTGCTCTGCTGCGGCGCAAATGCGTTCATTTTTTCCCAGCGCTGATAGATCGATTGCTCGATCTTGGCGGGTAGATATTGGCTATCCAAAGAGTTAGTCATGGGGTGTTAGTCGTGTGCGTCAGATTCAGAAATGATAAGACGCAATTATACTGTAGTCACTGGATAGATTCAGCCTCAATCGCAGAAGTTGACAATACCAGAACAGCGATCGCCGTCAGAGGACTCTTTAGAGTCCAAATAGAGACTGGCTAGAGTTCGACGGGGCTAATTTTTAGTTCAAACCCTTCGCTTTTATACGATTTAAAACGTTCGCGAGCGGCTGCTTTAGATTCTTCATTGGGTAATACGATTTCAGCGATTCGCTCAAAGTGATGATTGAATGCATGCACCTCGCTAGCCAAATTGATCAGCACATCATAGTTGTCATTCAATAAATCCGTACTAACGCTTGGCACCTCGGTAATATGAACTTTACTGGGCGTGGGTGATTCACTTGGTACGTGGTCGTGAGCAACGAAACTTGTATCGCTGTACGACCACATTACTTTGTTTAGTTGCTTGCTAGCCTCCAAGCTGTCGGTCACGATAAGCGCCTTGAGCTGCATTCGCGTCAGCTTATTTGACAGGCGGCTGGCTAATTTGTATTTAGCATCAATCACCTGGTTGGAAATAAGATAGAAATCGACTTGTTTCATGGAACCTCAGTTCGCTACTATGTTTTTAATTGGCACGATCAATCATGTATTGAGTCAAAATAGGTACGGCTCGACCACTGGCGCGCTTACCAGCAGCACCGCCCCAGGCAGTGCCTGCAATATCCAAATGAGCCCATTTGAAATCTTCGGCAAAACACGATAAAAAACAGCCAGCAGTGATGCTGCCAGCGCTAGGGCCACCGATGTTCGCGAGGTCTGCGTAATCACTATGCAATTGCTTTTTGTAAGTTTCCTTCAATGGCAGCTGCCAAGCAAAATCTAAGCTGGTATCGCCAGCAGCCAGCATGTCGTCGATCACACCCTGGTCATTGCCCATCAGACCTGCAGTTTGGTGTCCCAGAGCCACGATCACGGCACCCGTTAGCGTGGCGATGTCTATCACTGTTTTAGGATTGAAGCGCTTGGTGTAGGTGAGGGCATCGCACAAAATCAACCGGCCCTCGGCATCCGTGTTTAGCACCTCGATTGTTTTGCCCGACATACTTGTGACGACATCACCCGGTTTCGTCGCCAAGCCATCAGGCAGATTCTCAGAGCTTGGGATGATAGCAACTATATTAATTGGCAGTTTCAATTCCGCCGCTGCGAGCATGGTGCCAAAGACACTGGCAGAGCCGCACATATCGTACTTCATCTCGTCCATCTTGGCGCCAGGCTTAAGCGATATGCCGCCCGCGTCAAAAGTTAAACCCTTGCCTACCAATGCGTGTGGAGCGTCTTTAGGGTTTTTAGCTCCTTGGTATTCCATTACTATTAATTTTGCTGGCTGACGACTACCGCGGCTAACTGAGAGTAAAGAACCCATCTTGAGTTCTTCCATGGCTTTTTCGTTTAGAATTTTAACCTTAAGTTGATGCGATTTGGCTAGTTTTTTTGCGCGGTCAGCGAGGTAGGTCGGTGTGCAAACGTTGCCGGGCATATTGCTTAGGTCCTTGGCTAATGTCTTACCATTATCGATGGCTAGGCCGGTCGCAGCGCCTTTTCTGGCCTGGGCTGCAGTCTTACTATCTTCGCAGAAGATCGTCGCCTTGAAAGGCTTAGACTTACTCTCGACCTTGTCGGCCTTTGGCATTTTCACATATTGATAGTAGCAATCACCGATTGCCTCGAGTAAATGTCTGCTCACAGTTGCTACATCAGATTTTGCGGCGAGCGCATCTAGCTCAAAACAAGCTTCAGACAGATTCTCAGATTTAAGTTTTTTGGCTAAGGATGTAAGGAGCGTACGAACTTCTTCGGTGTCCATCTTTTTTGCGGAGCCTATACCGACGAGGATTAACTTAGCTGCGCCTAGTCCAGTTGGTACTGGTAAACTGACAATTTCACCTCTT
Source organism: uncultured Arenicella sp. (assembly GCA_963925935.1). GTDB lineage: Bacteria > Pseudomonadota > Gammaproteobacteria > Arenicellales > Arenicellaceae > Arenicella. The sequence continues at coordinate 3,773 of CAWUWF010000130.1, forward strand.
GCACCGCTTAGTAGTCCTGCATTCTGTAGTTTGTCGATTGCATTCCCAGTAAGCTTATTAAGTTCTGACTGTTGTGTGCTTAGTTTTTTAAGCTCTTTAAGCATCACTACCAGACAGTCGGATTTGTGTTCAAAGTTTTTACTAGCTTTAATTTTATATTTCACATTATTTCCCTTCTAAATGGTTAGTCTTTCTCAATTCACTGCAAATGATTGATACAATAACCTAGTTATTACTTTGCCAATAGTCGGCAACTGTTTTTCATGGCAAGATTATAGCCCTACTGATGATTATTAATAAATCCTTTATCACAGAAGTATTGCGCACAGCTCTGGCAGTGACGTTCATTATCGTCAGTATATTTTTGGTGGCGAGGGTAATGGGTTTTTTAAGTCAGGCCGCTGAAGGGATTATTCCTGTCGGAGGGGTAATCAGCTTAGTGGTGCTGAAGATGGTGTCTTACATGGATGTCATGCTACCACTGATGTTTTATATCGCGATGATTATGGTGCTTAATCGTTGGTATAGCGATCACGAGATGGCGGTACTAGCCAGCGCTGGGCTGGGCATCACTCATTTCCTTCGACCTACCGCCTTTTTAATTCTGGGGCTTGGTTGCATGGTCGCATTTTTTTCATTCTATTTAACCCCTTTGTCAGTGGCCAAGGGGCATGCTTTAGAACAAAGTTATCGACAAAGCAGCGAGGTGTCAGGGATCGTCACGGGTAAGTTTGTCGAGGCAAAAGGAGGCAATGGCGTTTATTTTGTCGAAGGCTATAATCGCGGTACCGGTGATTATGAAAACGTATTCGTGTATCGAGCCTCATTTGAGCGCGAAGGAG
>CAWUWF010000131.1:0-7391 GCA_963925935.1 uncultured Arenicella sp.
GCCGTCTGTCTTGAGTGCTTATTAGCCTTCTATTGTTGAAAGCTAAATATTCTTATATTCCGTACTCATCATTGGAGAGCATCGTTGAAAAAAATAAAGACGCCTACTATCTAGCTCTACAGCGAACTCAAAAAACGATTACGTCAGATAAAGTAGATTGGCTACCTTGGCTCCAGTTTTTTCTAACGTGTCTTAAACGGCAGAAAGACCAACTTCAAGTTAAGACAGACGCGGCAAGCAACTACGCACACTTGCCCTATGAAAGCAGTTTGATCATGCAATATGTAGACAGAAACAAGCGCATAACATTAGCGGACGCCGGGAGAATAGTTACTACTATTGCGAAACCAACGATTAAAAAACGCATTTATCAGTTGGTCGATAATAAGCTTTTAGTAAAACATGGCAAAGCTAGAGGCACTTGGTATAGCAAACCTTGAAGGGTTTGAATATGTCAGAGAAGAGGCATTGGCAGGCGCTGGTTCGTCTTCCAGAGTTCGCGTTACGATGTCGGCCTCGATACTCCATGCTAAAGACGCTTAACTTAGTGCCATTCGGGACAGACCACGGTTTCCACCTAGCCAAACGGCGTAACCAATGATCTCAGTTGGAAAACGATGGCGTTGGTAAGCATTCATGCTCGAATTATCAAGCATCTAGACTTAACTTGTCAGTACCCTTTTCCAGGCGTTTCACACATAAGCATTAACGAGAAAGCTCGGCAAACACCTCTGCGGCTCGCTCAATCGTATCTGCGATATCATTCTCGGAATGTGCGGCAGAAACGAAACCCGCTTCAAACGAACTTGGTGCAAGATAGACGCCGCGGCTAAGCATGCCGTGGAAGAATTTATTAAAACGCTCAGCATCACAGGCAGCAGATTGTTCGAAACTGCTTACTTTTTCTTCTTGCGTAAAGAACAAACCAAACATACCGCCCACGCCCGCCGTGGCGAGTGGAATGTCTGCATTCTGCGCCGCACCTCGCAAGCCAATCAATAAACTCTTAACTTTAACAGTCAGGTTTTCAAAGAAATTAGGAACACTAATTAGGTCAAGTGTTTTAATGCCTGCGGTCATAGCCACTGGGTTTCCTGACAAGGTGCCGGCTTGGTAAACTGGGCCATCTGGCGCTAACTGATTCATGATGTCGGCTTTGCCGCCAAAGGCGCCTACCGGCATTCCTCCGCCGATCACTTTACCAAAACAAGTTAGATCTGGGGTAATGTTGTATAAACCCTGTGCGCCCGTTAAACCTACTCGAAAACCGGTCATTACTTCGTCAAAGATCAACACTGCGCCATATTCGTCACAGACTTTTCGCAAGCCTTCCAAAAACCCGGGCTTCGGCGCGATAAGATTCATATTGCCCGCCACCGGCTCGACAATAATGGCGGCTATCTGCTCGCCCATGTTTCTAAATAATTCTTCTACCTGCTCAATATCATTGAACGGCAGGGTTAAGGTGTGCTCGGCTATCGACGCGGGTACACCCGGTGATGTTGGAACACCCAGGGTGAGAGCGCCAGAACCCGCCTTTACTAATAGACTATCTGAATGGCCATGGTAACAACCTTCAAACTTAACAATCTTGTCTCTGCCAGTGAAGCCTCTGGCTAATCGAAGCGCGCTCATGGTGGCTTCTGTGCCAGAACTAACCATGCGCACCTTATCAATGCTGGGGATCAAGTGGCAGATTTTGCTGGCTAGGATTGTTTCTAGTTCAGTTGGCGCACCAAAACTTAGTCCGTTTTCAACCGCGGCTTGCACCGCAGCGATTACCTCTGGATGGGCGTGGCCTAAAATCATCGGCCCCCAAGATCCTACGTAATCGATATATTGCTGATCATCAGCGTCCCAAAGATAAGCACCCTTGGCTCGCTTTATAAAGACGGGCTCACCACCCACACTTTTAAAAGCGCGAACCGGCGAGTTAACGCCACCCGGAATATATTTTTGCGCTTCTTGAAATCTTGAATCTGACATGATGATTACAATTTTTGATTTGGCCGATAATTATAGACCATTTGAGTGAATTAATATTCTGAGTGTTGCTAATCTTAATATCGTCGATAGTTAGCGATTAGTTAACACAAACCCACAATAAAAAAGGCGCTCGTTGAGCGCCTTTCCTGAATAATACAAAAAGAAGTATTAATATAATTTAATACCTTACTTTTTACCGTAACGTGACTTAAAGCGACCAACGCGGCCTTCAGTGTCCATTACTTTCTGCTTGCCAGTGTAAAACGGGTGACATTCAGAACAAATTTCAACGTGTAATTCTTTGCCTAGAGTTGAACCAGTTTCAAACGAAGTACCACAGGCACACGTTACTTTAATTTGGTCATAATCTGGGTGGATGTTTGCTTTCATGGTGTTCTCCAAAAACTAATTCAGGGGGCTCTCCAACTCTTTCAACAAAAACCAATAGTATCGATATTAGACAAGCTAAGGTCGAGAACAAGGGTAGCGCTAAAGACAGAGTAGCCAAAAGTCGAGTTAAAACTCGATTACGGTTAGGGCGCGGATATTAGAAGAATGTTACCGGCAATTCAAGCATTTCGGTTCGAAAACTAGAATTAATCTTAATAGCGTGATGACTCGCTTTTAAATTAAACTATTTGCCGTCTTTAGCGCTAGAAGTTGGTGGCTAATGGCATTTTTAGGTCGGGCTGCCCCTACCTTAGAAAACCCGCATTTCAGATAGACAGGCAGCGCCATCGAAGATGATCGCACCCAGTTAATAGCCGTTTTCGTTTTCTGATTTACATGCGCCCTGAGCGTATTCCCACCGTTGGCTTACGAACTAAGTGCATCAACTTATGAGCGGACCAAGTTTGACCACGATCACTAGAACGTTCTTCTAATAATTGATACTGGTCTTCGAGCATATTGAAAACGACTAAACGATTTCGATCAGCACCTAAGGTTTTACGCTGTTTCAGAATCAGCTCTTCTTCGTTTTGCTCCCAACGATAGTGACGGACAACACCCGTACTTAAAACGTAGACTTCTAGCCAATAACCGGCGGCGTCAACGAACCCAAGCGACTCATAATTGAAATTATCTTCCAGACTCGTTTGTGTCGCGGTGAAACTTTGTTTAAGGGCACAACCATCTACTGCCAGGCTGGTGCTTAAACTTCCAACATAGGTTTTATGCGAATCAGCAACTCGATACCCGTCCCACTCACCTAGCAAAGGCGCAAAAATCGCCGTGTCTTCGCAAACGTGTTGAGCAAAAGCAGAGTTCGGATAGAAACCATAGAGAGTCGCAAGGCTCAACATACAAACGGTAGCTCTGGTCATCGGATGCCTAGACAAGTTGCGAGGTAAAACCCAACATTTTCTTAAGTTGGTCTGGGGTCAACTTATGAGTGAGTGCTTTGGCAGCATGCTTAAAGCTCACCGAGGCGTCGTTATAGATGGTGTTACCCACATCTGACAATTTTACTAGGCTTACTCTAGCATCACGAGGATTGACCTCTTTCTCCACTAATTTTATTTTTTCCATGGGCGCCAACATTCTAGTGACGCCCGAAGCACTCATGCCAAGCATTTCTGCCAGATCTATTCGGCGCATTGTTTTAGTTGGCGCGCAGTCGAGGTAATAGAGAATCATGTATTCACTAAAGCTAATGCCATGAACACTCAACTGAGAATCTACTTTTTTGATTAACTTATGACTAAGTCGTGTTTGCTGAATTATGAAGTCAGCTTCTATTTCGCTCATTTTACACACCAATAATTGCTTGTTTAGTCAAGCATATATCAATTATACCGCAATTACTACAGGCTTAGGTGAAGGCGTTAGGCTAATGATAGAAAGAAGCTAGCAATTGCAGCGCTCATTAAATTCGCCATAAAAGCAGCCGCCACCGCCCTAAAACCAAGCTGAGCAACATCTGCGCGACGATTTGGGGCTATCGTTCCTAGGCCGCCCAGTAAAATTGCAATTGACGAAAAGTTAGCAAAGCCACATAAAGCAAAGCTAACAACGGCCTGACTATGTGCGCTCAATAGTTGTTTTTGTTCGGCAAAGTCTACGAAAGCGATGAATTCATTCAAGACCAATTTTTGGCCAATCAAACTGCCGGCAACACTACTCTCAGACCAAGGGATACCCAGCATAAAGGCAACGGGCTTAAAGCAAATACCCAACACCAACTGCATGGAAAGATCCGGAATACCGACAATTGATCCCACCCAGCCAAGAAATCCGTTGAGCATGGCAATCAAGGCAACAAAAGCAATCAGCATTGCGCCGATATTGACGGCTAGTCTTAATCCAGCACTGGCGCCGCCTGCAGCAGCATCAATAACGTTAACGTATTGATCATGCTCTTGTTTTAGAACTTCGTCGCTTTCTACAATTTGTTCACGCTCAGGCAGCAGCATCTTGGCCATCAGCAAACCGCCCGGAGCGGCCATAAAACTTGCAGCTAGCAAATATTTCATCTCCACCCCAAGAGCGACATAACCGGCTAGCACTGAGCCAGCCACGGTTGCCATGCCACCCACCATCACCGCAAACAATTCCGATTGGGTCATGTTAGCGATATACGGCTTTATTACCATCGGGGCTTCGGTCTGGCTGACAAAGATATTAGCCGTCGCGGACATCGATTCCGCTCGACTGGTACCCAATATTTTTTGTAGCCCGCCGCCAATAACGCTAATTATACGCCCCATAATACCAAGGTAGTAAAGGGCGGCCACCAAGGCTGAAAAGAAAATGATGATTGGCAGTACGTGAAAGGCGAACACAAAGCCAATTTTATAAGTGCCTATGTCACCAAACAAGAAATTGATGCCGGACTGGCCATAACTGAATATGCCCGAAACACCGGTCGATATGCTTAGCAGAACGCTTTTACCAAATGGAATATAGAGTGCGAAAGCCCCGATAATAAACTGCAGTGCAAAAGCTCCAGCGATAGTACGCGGACTGATATCGCTGCGATGTTTGGAAATTGCGAATGCAATCGCTAATAAACTGCAGATCCCGAGTAGGCTAATAATAGTTGTCACGGCAAAGGCCTCTTAAATTTAATTTTCTAATTATTTGAATTGGCAGCTAAATCGTTTGCCTAGATTAGTCTTTGGCGAGCACTGAGCTGATTGCCTGTTTCAGCAAATCAATGGCGATTCGGTTTTTACCACCACGGTTAACCACCATATCTGCGAACTGCTTTGACGGCTCAATAAACTCGTAAAACATGGGTCGTACGGTTGATTTATATTGTTCGGAGACCGATGCCAAACTTCTTTTTCGTTCATTCATGTCTCGATCAATACGACGTAACAAACAAATATCCAAGGGTGTGTCGACGAAAAATTTTATGTCGAATTGCTCCCTCAATAATGGGTCAGATAACAGCAAAATGCCTTCGACAATAATGACCTTGGCTGGCGGTACTCGGCGCGTTTGGTCAGACCGCGTATGTTGCCCAAAGTCATAAATCGGCACATCAACCTGGTTGCCTGCACGCAATGCACGCATGTGCTCTAGCAGCAGATTGTGCTCGAAGGCATCAGGATGATCGTAATTGGTTTTCTCACGCAATTTAAACGGCAGATGACTTTGGTCGTTGTAGTATGCGTCTTCTTCGAGAATGGCTAAACCATCAGCAGAGTCAGACTCCTGAGATAGTTCTTTGTAGATGGTCTGTGCCAGAAGCGTTTTGCCTGAAGCGGAAGCGCCCGCAATAGCAATAATAGTTTGCGTCAATTTATTCTCCGAACTGATTCAAAATTGCGAAGATTCAGCGCGCAGAATAGAACAGTTGCTATTCATTTAAAGCCTTCGGCTTTTTGGATTTTATGAAATTGTCCACGCATAAGTTTAAATAGCGCTTTCGGGAATAGGCGTTTAAGCCATAGAGTATGCATCTCAACCCCTTTACCGACTGCAATTTCAGGTTTGCCTGCTTGCATGCCATTGACCACAACTCGAGCACATTCGCTAGCACTCATACCACCTGCAATAGCACCGTCTGTTTTGCCAAGAGCGCTGCCATCGCCACGCACCGCATTGGCTGAAATATTAGTGTGAATATAGCCAGGAGTGATAGTCGTAACCTGAATGTTTTGATGCGCTAGCTCACTACGCAAAGCATCAAAAAAGCCCATTACGGCATGCTTAGCCGCACAGTAACCCGTGCGAAAAGGGACACCAATCTTACCCGCAACCGAGGCCGTTATAGCAATATGACCACTGCCTTGTTGCAACATTATTGGCACCACCAGTTTAGTCAGCGCTATTGGTCCGAACACATCAACTTCAAACAGTTTACGATAGGTCGGCATGTCGGTTGTTAGGAAACTCGAACGTTGTGAAATACCGGCATTGTTAATTAGAAAATCAATCTTTCCGGCGTAGTTTTTTGCTTGTTCTACCTTTGCGGGCAAGCCATGCTCATCGGCTACATCCATCGGCAACACATAACTAGCGTCAGTGTCGTGACTGATTGCCTCACACTTTTGTGCGACAGCAAGCAGTAAATCTTCGTTTCTTGAGGATAAAATCAGCTTGGCGCCGCGTTTCGCGAACTCCAAAGCCAGCGCTTCGCCGATTCCAGACGAGGCCCCAGTAATCCAAATCACCTGATCTTTGAACATGAGCAACTCTCTATTTCTTAGTTCTGTATAGTTTTTTATAGACATAGTGATCAACGAGGTAATAGCTAAGGCTGTGCAGCGATACCTACTCCAATCATGGCTTATCGCGAAGACAGTGACAAAATTGCCACAGGCCTACACTATTTCTTGCTACATACTATCTAAGCCGAACCAATATTGCACGGCGCAGTGCGCATGTATCGGCCCAATGCTGCTCACATACAAGTAAGCTTGGATCCTTATATCAACTTTTAGAAAGTGGTGGGTGGTAGAGTACTTGAACCACAGTCCCTTCTGGATCATGACAGTAAAAACTACGGGCACCGTCTCGATGGGTCTTAAGGGCCGTCGCCATTGGCACTTGATTCTGAATTAAAAAATGGTACCAGTCATCAACCCCAGTAATGTTATCAACGATAATGCCTGTGTGTGCCAGAGTCTGAGCCCTACCACCGGTGTCGGCGACCACGTGCAGCGCTAAATTGTCATTGCCGCTACACAGATACACATTTTCAGGGTCGGGTCGCCATTCAACCTTAAAGCCCAATAACTCAACGTAAAAGTGTTCGACTAGAGTCAAATCTAAGACATTTAACGCAACGTGCCGCATTCCGACATGCTGCGGTCGCGATAACTTAACTTCATTCATGGTCGGTTCTCCAACTACTTTATTGCTTATCGACAATTTCAAACGAATGGGTAATGTCTGCAGTTTTGCCCAGCATAATAGATGCCGAGCAATATTTTTCTGCCGACAACTCTACGGCC
>CAWUWF010000132.1:0-5178 GCA_963925935.1 uncultured Arenicella sp.
CCCGCGAAGAGGACTACTGGCATTTGTGTGAGCATGTTCAAGTGTGGGATGTTTCATGCGAACGCCAAGTGGAGGTAGTTGGCCCTGATGCCGACCGACTGGTACAACTCATGACCCCTAGAGACCTAAGTAAAACTGCTCTGTTGCAAGGCAAGTATGCACCTATATGCGACCACAAAGGGTTCGTTCTAAATGACCCAATTATTATTAAAATGGGCCCTAACCGTTGGTGGATTTCAATTGCCAGCAGTGACGTGAAACTATTTGCTAAGGGCCTAGCAATCGGAATGGGACTGGACGTTGAAGTGTTCGAACCAGACGTTTTCCCACTTGCAGTGCAAGGTCCCAAAGCTGAGCAACTAGTCGCTCGGGTATTTGGTGATGAGGTAAAATCTATTGGGTTTTTCCGCGGCAAGATGCTGCCTTTTCAAGGAGTCGATATTTATGTAGCGCGCTCTGGCTGGAGTAAACAAGGCGGCTTTGAAATCTATTTACACGACCCTAGTTTGGCCGAACCCCTTTGGGACGAGCTGTTTGCCAAAGGTGAAGATCTAAACGTAGGCGCTGGTTCGCCTAACGGGATCGAAAGGGTAGAAGCCGGTTTACTTTCATACGGATCAGATATGGACGAAACCCATACTCCGTTCGATTGTGGCCTGGATTCTTATCTCGATTTAAACGCCGATATTGAGAGCTTGAGTTTGCCAGTACTAAAAGCGCTCGCAGGCAAACAAACACTGAAGTTTATGGGCTTAGTATTCGATTCTAAATTAGACACCGAGCAATTTGAAAATCGAACTGGCGGCCTTGATGTCTTACACAATGGAAAAGTAGTAGGCGAAATCACGTCACATGTGTGGTCGCCTCGATATAAAAAATATTTGGCGCTCGCGATGCTTAATAAAGAATTCGCCGACACCAATGAAACTGTGCAATTAGGCCAACACTCTGGACGAATACATGAACTGCCATTTGCAAAGTCAGCGCTAGAGGCTTAAGCAGACTCTCAATTAAGTTTGCTGGCACCATTTCCCGAATCGGCGTAGTGAGGCTTAACTACGCCGATTTGCGCGTTCGCTGCTAGCGTGCCATAGTGCTCTAAGCCTAGCGCACCGAATGTTTTAGTAATTATTGCTTTGCTGCGCACGCCAAATATAAAAAGATCATCACTCCTGGGAATAAAATGACTGAAGCCGTAAGTAATACTAAACCCGACCAAATCCACGCACCAAAACTCGATACCCGAGTATTTTTAATCTCAATTATTGCTCTAGGGGTGGCTAGTGCCTTGATGGTGTTGGCGCCTGAAGCATCTGCTAACTGGGCACAGACAGCCATGCGCTGGGTGACCCATAGATTTGGTTGGTTGTACCTACTAACTGGAGTACTGCCTCTCGGCTTCGCAGCTTGGCTAGCCTTCGGTCGTTTTGGGCATGTGAAACTGGGCCAGAAAGACGAGGAACCCGAATACTCAACAACCAGCTGGATTGCAATGATGTTCACTGCCAGCATGGGCGCTAGCTTGATCGCCTGGGGCTTTGCTGAACCAATTTTCTATTTAGAAACTCCACCGCTAGGCATTGAGCCGCATAGTTCCGCAGCATTCGAATGGGCACATATGTACCCCTTATTTCATTGGGGCGTGGTGCCATGGGCGATTTATTGCCTGCCCGCCATACCGATTGCATTTGCCTTATTCGTGCGCCGCACGCCTAGCTTGAAGATCAGCGATTCATGTGGGGAGGCGATACCTGAGTTCGGTAGCGCAGTGTCACGGATGGTTATTGATATATTTGTGGTTATCGGCATTGTTGGTGGCGTGGCGACGTCTTTGGGCTTTGGCGTTCCGCTAGTCACCTCGCTGGCAGTAAAGCTCTTAGGTGTACCAGACAGCCTGTTAACCCAGATAATCGTTATTTTATTATGGACCATGATCTTTGCTACCAGCGCCTACCTTGGATTGAAAAAAGGCATCAAGATCTTGGCTGACATAAATTTATTTCTGATGTTTTTCGTCATGATCTTTATTTTGGTGCTTGGCCCTACGGTCTATATCCTGACAATGAGCACCAATTCCTTAGGATTGATACTCGACAATTTCTTTCGAATCAGCTTTTGGACTGATCCTATTGATAAAGGCGGGTTCCCCGAAGCTTGGACTATTTTTTATTGGGCTTGGTGGATAGCTTACGCGCCTATGATGGGGTTGTTCTTTGCGCGTATTTCGCGCGGCCGTACCATTCGCCAAGTAGTGGTTGGCATAATCGGCCTGGGCGCGCTGGGCACCTTTTTGTTCCTAAGTATCGCCGGTGCCTATGTCTTATATCTGGAAGGTAACGGCATCTTAGATGCCAGTAGAATAATGAACGAACAGGGTATGGCGCCCTTGGTCGCCGCGGTGATTAACGAATTACCAGCACCCACATTTATTCTTACTGTGGTGACGGTGTTGTCGGTGATTTTCTACGCAACAACCTTCGATTCAGCCGCTTATATTTTAGCCAGCATTTGTACCAACGACCTGCCCAGCGACCAAGAGCCCCACGCCTTTAATCGTTTGGCTTGGGCTTTGGGCTTAGGCGTAGTCGCAATAGGTTTGATGGTCGCAGGCGGTATCGAAACTATTAAGGCTATGTCGGTAGTGTCCTCGCTGCCGATCATCCCGATCGTGTTTATGATGTGCTACACCCTATACATATGGCTAAAGAAGGATTTTCCTGAACTGGACCGTAAGATTGAACACGTCTACAAAGAAGACTAGCTTACTTTGCGAATAGCACCGCACTGCTAATATTATTTAGGATCAAAAAAACGGGCCGCCTATACTGATAGGCAGCCCTTTTTTTATAGGCGGGCTCGGTATTGAGCCTTTCACAATGTTGATATGCTTACTGGCTGGCTTCGCGAATCGCTTGAAACTCGTTTCCTTCTGCCCATTTCGGCCAATCATTGCTATCACTGATCGCCACGCCAATTTTAAAGAAGGCTTCTACGTCTTGCATAATACCGCCATTGTCCCACTCAGGATGAACCTCGTCGCCGGCCTTATGATATCGCTCAGCGCCATAACGTTCAGACTCGGCTTTGCCATAGCCTGCCGGCTTATTGCGAATCGATTGACCGGCTTTAGCGTATAACATTGGCACGCCTTTCTTGGCTAAGTTGAAATGGTCCGATCGATAGAAATAACCTTTTTCAGGGGTTGGCTCTTGAACTAAGACTCGGCCTTGAGTGTCGGTGACTTCTTTAAGGTAACTGTCCATTTCCGAATTACCATAACCGACAACAACCACATCGTCGGTCGCACCAGCGGTGGACAAACTATCCATATTGATGCCTGCCACTGTCTTAGCCATCGCAAAAGCTGGATTGGCAGCGTATTGGGCAGAACCAAGTAAACCTGATTCTTCTGCAGTAACCGCAAGAAACAGCACTGAACGCTCTGGGACACTCGGCAATACGGTAAAGGCCTGTGCCATTTCAAGCAACGCTGCAACACCAGTAGCATTGTCTTGTGCACCATTAAAAATAACGTCTTGGGCGCCCTCAACAGGTTTTATTCCAAGGTGATCCCAATGCCCGGTATAGATAAATAATTCTTCAGGTCGTTGGCTGCCTTTCAATAATCCAGCCACATTATAAGAGGTGGATTGTCTGCTGATATTGGTCAAGCTGGCGCTCACTTTGGATGTTAGAAAAACAGGCTTGAATCCTTGTACACCCGCTGCCGCCACCATGTCTTGATAATTTTGGTCGCTTTTTGCGAATAGTGACTCTGCTGCGTTTTGAGTGATCCAGCCTTCAACTGCTACGCGCCCCTGGTTACCGTCTTGCGTGAACAACATATATTGCGCACCAGACCAACTACCGCTCACGACTTCCCACGGGTAGCCTGCCGCTTTGGTTTCATGCACGACAATAGCGCCGGCTGCGCCTTGCTTTGCAGCCTCTTCAAATTTATAAGTCCAACGACCATAGTAGGTCATTGTGTTGCCCTTAAATAAATCGCCGTCTGGGTTCCTAAACCCAGGGTCATTAACCAAGATAACCGCAGTTTTGCCAGTCATGTCGATGCCAGCATAATCGTCCCAGCCAAACTCAGGAGCAACCACACCATAACCAACGAAAACTAGATCTGAATTATCCAGTTCAGCAGCTTCACCCACACGAGTAGTCCAGAGCATCGTGTTGTCTTTATAGTCTAGGGTTTCTGAACTACCATCTTGATTGGCAATTGTTAAGCCGGGGTCATTGGTCACAGTTTGCTCTATCAAGGCCACCGCTTGTCGATACGAGTCACCAAAGCCAGGTTCTAATCCTAGCGCTGCAAATTGTGCCTCAAGATACTCCACCGTTTTGGTGCCACCTGGGGTAGAGGGCGCACGACCTTCAAATTCATCAGAAGCTAAGATATTGACGTGCTGCATAAATCCAACTTCCTCTATCTGTAGTGCCGCTTTGTCAATCGCGGGCTTATCGTTTTTAGAGCTAAGGCTCTGCGTGCTGACTGGCTCTGGCTCCCCAACGGGTGCGGCGGTTGTTTGCGCTTGATCACAAGCAGCCAAAAGTAGCGTCAAGCTGCTGACAATCAGTAAATGGACAGTAGTGGATTTTTTAAACATAGTATTCCTCTGGCGTTTATTTGAATAAATCTGTTTTACGAACTAGATAGTGACAGGCCATGAACGACTGCTCTGGCTATCGGAGTTTAAATTTGCTAAAGAGAAAAATCAAAAGCAAGATAGTTGCCTACAAGAAGAAAGCGTAGCAGTACATAGATTAACAGGCCGCTAGGCCCAAGCATTAAGGTAGCAAGCAATATTGGCATCAGGTACCAATGTGAAATGTTTTGCTGCTGAGCGTCTAATACAATGAACAGCCCTACGAATAAATCAAAGGCTAAATAATGCACCCAACCGACCAGTGTTCCGCGCGGGTTTTTGAATAACTTCATCACGCCGTGCAAAGAAGAAAAACTACCGCCGCTCGATGCGCCCGCTAGATCATGACGCTTGCCCAAAAAAACAAGATAGACGTACAACGCGCACAATAGAGTAATAATAATACTCACCACGAGGGTTGCGCCATGCCAAAACGGATGGATAACTAATAGTGCCCAAGCCAGCATCGCCAATCGGCTAGCCCAATTGAATAGCGAACTGAGTATCGGCTTAATTT
>CAWUWF010000133.1:0-10092 GCA_963925935.1 uncultured Arenicella sp.
CTTACCGAGGTTGATCTGTAGCTCTGAAGGCTTTTCACGCCGCAGCGTTCGTGAATGTTTAGCCAGTAATTCGTGAAAATGAGGTCCGCAATCGGGCACCAATAATTCGCTGGCAAGTTCAACATCACGTTCAACATTAAAAGGATCGCTTACCTCAACAGCAACTGGAAATGGTTCAAGTTCGGCAATTTCAATCATTTTAAATATCGGTTTAGGATGAGCGAAGGGGCATTTAATTCAAAGACCGCTGTCGGCAACTATATCATGCAGTTTAATCAAAAATTCATCTGAAAAACTGATCGCCGGAGGATCAAGCAATGAAGCAGTCTATTGCCGTTATGGGTGGCAGAACAGCCCTGAGCGTTAAGAGAACAGCCCTGAGCGTTAAGAAAACAGCCCAAATACAGTTGAACTATGATGGATTGAAGCATTTGATCGATACCCCGGAGTGATCTCAGCGTGACTTGAAATGCCGACCATTGCTGTGTCTGGGAATATTTCCGCGAACAACTGTAAGTCGCGATTGTGACCTTGGTAGAAATTAGAGCCTCGACTAATATTACTGAACATCAAGGCATAGTTGGCTTGTCCTGTGAAGTTTCGTTTTGCTTCAAGCAGTTGCAGTCGCATCTGTTGTTCCGCATATTGAGGGTCACGTATTGCCCAAAGCATTTTGCGGCCAGCTTTAATGGGCTCTGAGAGCATCACCCGCTTTGTGGCTTTGTCAGTTGATACTATGTGTAATAATTGGTGGTGGCCTGAATTAATAGATTTAGGGTCTGACGTTTCAGATACCACCGCCATAATGCTCAAGCCTAGGTCCTGGCTTGAGTCCTTCAGTTGCGCAGGTAACAACTCGTTCAGAGAATCAAGCGCGGGGCGCTGGTCTAGTTCGACTAACACATGCTGGTCTGATCGGTTGATTTGCATAAGCGGCGATAATGGACGGGCACTTTCACACTTAGCCAAGTAGTGTTGGCCGCCGCTAGGCCAGAGGTTGTGGCTGTACTCGCGCTCGACGATTCTTCCGCCTTGCCATAGTGAGTAGGGACCTTCACCGAATTCGTCACTGACGATGGCTCCAAACTGTTTAATATTTGCTGCTTCAATAGCGATTGAGCCGGCATTGGGGGAGCTAAGACTGAGGCATAATTGTGCTGTTCGGCCTGCTTGCTCGGCGGTTGACAGTGGGCTAAGGGCCGCTTCATGTGAAAATGCCATGGCGACAGCACCCTCCCGATCGATGTTGCTATCTTGCTCGCTAAAAACACTCAGCGCGCAACAACCTGTAATATTCAGTGAGCCAGAAACTTTCACCGCTTGTCTGATCGCTGTCTGCGGATGCAGCGCATAAGCTGTCGTTAAAAACAATAATACACCGCCAATCCGTTGTCCTGGTAGTTTTGCGATCGCGGCTTGAACCGCTACTTTTACATGCTCCTCGCTAGCAAAAGCACCAAAGCTGGTACCTGTTGCTATTTGTTTATGTGTTGTGCTTTGCGGGTTCAATGTTACACACTAGAATAACTGGGGTTACAGATGCTGAAACGATAGGCACCATTGAACAGAATGAAAATGAGCTAATCATCGATGAGTTTTTGTTTGAATTCGCAAAGGTCGCTAATAATGCAAGACCCGCAACGGGGCTTGCGCGCGATACAAGTATATCGGCCGTGTAAAATCATCCAATGATGAGCGTCAACCATAAACTCATCAGGAATAAATTTGACTAAGCCTTTCTCAACTGCCAAGACTGTTTTGCCAGGGGCTATCTTAGTGCGATTGGACACCCTGAAAATATGTGTATCGACCGCCATGGTCGGGTGGCCAAAGGCTGTATTGAGAACCACATTGGCTGTTTTTCTCCCAACGCCTGGTAGTGCTTCTAAGGCAGTCCGGTCATCTGGTACGACACTGGCATGCAGCTCAAGTAACATCTTACAGGCGGCAATAACATTCTTTGCTTTGCTGTTATACAGGCCAATGGTTTTAATGTACTTACTTAAACTTTCGACTCCTAGAGCGTAAATTTGTTCTGGAGTATTGGCAATCGGGTAGAGTTTGTCAGTCGCTTTGTTAACGCCGACATCGGTCGACTGTGCTGACAAAATAACAGCGATCAATAGCTCGAAATCTGAACTGTAGTTTAATTCAGTCGTCGGTTTGGGATTCTGTGCTCGTAATCGTGAGAAAATTTCAAAGCGTTTATGTTTATTCATAAAGCAGTTTAGCTTTGCTTGTTCTTAACTCGAGCAAGGGATGCAGCAATATCAATTTTAATTTGCTCGCTACCCTTTTCTTTACGCAGTTCTTTAAGCTTACGCATTGAACTCTTAGCTTGTAGGCGCTTGGCTTCGCGCTCTAGCTTAGCATTGGTTTGGAGGCGGGCGCTGCTTGTTGCCGTTGGTGAGTAGTCTACCCAACGCCAGCTAATATGGTTAGATTGGGGCTGATCAACCATGTCGATACAATCCACAGGGCAGGGCGCTAAACACAGCTCACAGCCGGTGCAGTCTAGCTCGATGACAGTATGCATCAGTTTAGCAGCACCTAGAATGGCGTCGGTAGGGCAGGCCTTAATACACATTACGCAACCAATGCAAACAGACTCGTCGATGACCGCGACCTGTTTTGGTTTGTGTACCCCAAATTTGGGGTCAAGGGGTTTGCCGATCTTGCCGAGTAGCGACGCTAAGCCGCGAATGGTCGTGTCTCCGCCTGGCGGGCATTGGTTAATGCCTGCTTCGCCGTCAGCGATGGCAACTGCATAGTCATGGCACCTTGGGTAAGTACATTGGGTGCACTGGGTTTGCGGTAGCCATTCATCAATCGCGATTATTTTTTGATCTCGGTCCATTTTGCTTGTCGACAGATTATTAAAGAGGCTGAACGTACGGCGATTACTTAACCCGCATTCCCGGTTTTGCGCCTTCATCTGGGGTCAACACATACAGGTCTTTGCCGCCGGGGCCGGCAGCAAGCACCATGCCCTCTGACATTCCGAAGCGCATCTTGCGAGGTGCCAGATTAGCCACCATCACGGTATGTTTACCAATTAAGTCTTCAGGCTCATAGGCCGACTTGATGCCAGCGAAAACGTTGCGTTGCTCGCCGCCTAGCTCAAGTGTGAGTTGTAATAATTTGTCAGCACCTTCAACATAAGCAGCATCTTTAATTAGCGCGATTCGTAAATCTACTTTAGCGAAGTCGTCAAAGCTAATTTCAGCGGAAATTGGATCGTCGTTCAATGGTGATTCGGCGGGTAAGCTAACTTCTGGTGCTAGGTTTTCTTTGCTGTCTTCTATCATTTTTTCAATCTGCTCGGGCTCAATTCGCGTCATCAAGGGCGTGAAGCGATTTATTTTGTGGTCAAGTAGTGGTGTTTGAAGATCATCCCAGTTTAATGCTTGGATATTCAAAAACTGTTCTGCGTTTGTAACTAGGCTTGGCAGTATCGGCTTCAAATAAATGCACAGTGACCGAAAGGCATTGATGCCGGCGGTACACACCTGCTGTACTTCATCCAGCTTGCTTTCATCTTTGATTAGTATCCATGGTTTATGCTCATCAATGTACTGGTTTGCCTTGTCTGCGAGCGCCATAATTTCGCGCATTGCCTGCGAAAATTCGCGATTCTCATAGCGCAGCGCAATCGACTCAGAGGCATCCGCAAACTGCTGATGTAATTCAGGTGCCGCTGAAACTTCTGCCAGTTGGCCATCAAACCGCTTGCTGATAAAACCAGCGCAACGTGATGCAATATTGACCATTTTGCCTACTACGTCGGAATTAACCCGGGCAACAAAATCATCTAGATTTAGGTCCATATCTACCACGCCATCACTGAGCTTAGCCGCGTAGTAATAGCGTAAATATTCTGGGTTTAAATGGTCTAAATAAGTGCTGGCTTTAATGAATGTACCGCGAGATTTTGACATCTTAGCGCCGTCAACAGTTAAAAAGCCATGCACAAATACTCCGGTCGGAATACGGTGTTCTGAGGCGTGCAGCATGGCAGGCCAAAACAGTGTGTGAAACCGGACAATGTCTTTGCCGATGAAGTGGTACAACTCGGCATCGCTATTCTTGCTCCAATAGCTATCCCAATCGTCGCCACTATTCGCGCAATGAACTTTATGGCTGGCCATGTACCCAATCGGTGCATCAAGCCATACGTAAAAGTACTTGCCCGGTGCGTCTGGTATTTCGAATCCCCAGTAGGGTTTGTCGCGGCTTATATCCCAATCCATCAGGCCGCCTTCAAACCATTCTGCTAGCTTGTTCGCAATCTCTGGTTGTAGTGCGTCTGAGCTTTTCCACTGTTCAAGCACCTCAGGAAAGTCACTTACTTTGAAAAAGTAGTGTTCGCTTTCTTTTTCAATGGGTGGTTTCCCGGATAGTACAGAGTAGGAGTCGATCAGGTCTGTGGTGTCATAGGTAGTACCACAAGCTTCACAATTATCACCATACTGATCAGATGCTTTACATTTTGGACAAGTCCCTTTTACGTAACGGTCAGGCAGGAACATGCCTTTTTCTTCGTCATAGGCTTGTTTAACCACTTTAACGTCGATATGGCCGTTGTCTCGCAACTTAGTGTAAATGTCTGTACAAAGTTGCTGATTTTCAGGGGCGTGGGTGCTGGTGTAATTATCCAGACCAATAGTAAAGCCTTCCAATGACAGTTTGTGCTGTGATTCAATTTGATCGATTAACTCTTGAGGGCTGAGTTTAAGTTTTTCAGCCCCCAGCATAATGGGTGTGCCATGCTGATCATCGCCGCCGACAAACGTCACCTTATGACCTCTTAGCTTTTGGAAACGAACCCAAAAATCGGCCTGCATAAAGCCGACCATATGCCCGAGATGTAGCTCTCCATTTGCATAGGGTAGGGCGTTGGTAACTAGAATTTTACGCGGAGCATCGATGCTCGTAGCGGGAGTGGTGTTGTCAGCAGACATAGTTAGACAAATAGTTGGGTTTTAGTGGCTCGAATAGGCCGCTAATGTAACCGTTTTAGAGGCGCTTAACAATGTGCTGAACCGCTTTCAATGGTCGTAGGAGACTGTCCGAGGATGAATCGCCTGAATCATGTGAAAAAGCACCTGGCGGGTCCTGTTAGGCGAACAGCCGTGTTTATTGGTGAACGATGTCTTCTAGGCCTAGGCCGGTAATCTTGGTTATATTGCGGATAACATAAAACAGCGTAAATACGGTTACTACCATGCATGGCAGCACAATTACCGGGTAGCTCATAAGATTCATGGTGCCTAATTCGCTAAGGAATTCTGGCGTGCCGGAGGGGCTAACCACAACCCATTTCGCCAACACAAAGTTAAGCACGGCAGACAGAATAAACGAGCTAGCTAGCATCCATGTGGCACGAACCATCATTTTGTCGAATTCCTGCTCACGGCCATTGAACTCTAGTCGTTGAGATACCTTGTCGATATCCATAATCATGTCGTTGTATAAAAAAGTACGAATCAGAGGGTACTTGGTATAGGTGGAAACCACTGTGGCAATGGCGATCACCGCAGGTATCAGAGCTTCTTTGATGGCGATGTATTCGCTCGGCAATTTTAACAAACCAATACTGCCGGTAAGCAATATGCTAATAAAACCAAGTGCGGCAACAAAGCCAATCTTACGTAAGGTGATGAACTCGTAGACTGCAACCGCCAAAGGTAGACTGAGAGCGGCGACCAGGGCCCAAGTGCTGCCCAACATTTCCTCTGGACCGAGCTTCTTAAGGATCAGCGTAGGGATTAGGATGCACAGGAATAGATCGATAAAAACACGACTAGTTTGAGGCTTCTTTTTGATGTTCTCAGAGCGTTCAGAAGATGAAACGTCGTCTACTGTGGGTTCGGGCAAGCTAAGCTTGTCCGGGCTGTCGGAATTCGAATGTTGCCCCATCTTCGAGTGATTTAGCTGACTCATTTAAAACCTGCCTTTGCTTGTGGTGTTAATAGGTAATCACCTATTTTAATTTAGAAGTTAAAGCGTAGGCCAATCGATGTTGTATCGAATTTAGCTTCGATATCGTCTTCCTCGACTTCAATCGAATTAAAGTCGAGAGTTAAACCGATATTTTCGGTTATTGAAAATTGTGCGCCAAGACCATAACTAGTACCTTGATCTAGTGCTGGCGAGCCGACATTTGCGTTGATTTCAAATCGATCGGTCAGATTAACGCGAACCCCAGCCTCAAGACCGACTGAATAAGCATCCTCTTCTTCGTTGAACAGGCCGCTCAAGCTTAATTCGTCTTGACGCCCGCGTACCAATCCATAGATTTGCGTTTGTGGCAATTCAAAGGCAAGCCCCACTGCAATGGTCGATATACTGTCCTCGAAGCGCGAATCAAGTAGCTCGTCACTTTCAAGTTCAAAGCGAGAGGCTTGAAGTATGAAAATACCCAATTCGACACTAGCATTTAGGGCAAAGCCGGTTAAATCAACATTGGCCGATAGAGCGTCTCTAGAAACCTCAAAATCGCCCGACGCAATATATTCAAGTTCTACATAAGTAAAGCTTGGGGATTCAGCGAAAGCGGTTTGATTCGTGAGTAATGCGGTGAGTAATAGGCACAAATTGCCAAAGTTTAGAGTTGTTTTTTTCATGGTTTAATTTGCAGCAATACGTTTGTAGCAATAAATTTGTAGTTAACATTGGGCTAATCAAAGGATTGAGCCCTGAAACAGCATATTTGATGCTTGGAAATGCTAATAATACGCTAAAAAGTCAGCACTCTACGATTAAACTTAATTATAATCACCGATCTCGAATTTAGAAAACTCAGTTGCAGGAGAATTATCAAACATGTCTGTTAACGTAAATACACTGAAGAAAATGAAACGCTCGGGTGACAAGATCACTTGTTTGACTGCCTATGATTATAGTTTTGCATCTCTTGTTGATCAGGCCGGTATTGATGCAATTTTAGTCGGTGATTCCCTAGGAATGGTAATTCAAGGACATGCAACGCCGATACCGGTGACCATGCAAGACAGCATCTACCATACACAATGCGTCGCTAGGGGGGCTGATAACGCAATGATTGTGGGCGATCTACCGTTTGGCAGTTATCAGCTAAGTAAAGAACAAGCCTACCAAAACGCGGTTCATTTGATGCAAGCGGGTGCCCACGTTATTAAATTGGAAGGCGGCGCGCTACAGGTCGAAACCATCCGGTTTTTGAGCGAGCGAGGCATCGCGGTGTGTGCGCATATTGGCTTAACACCTCAATCTGTACATAAATTAGGTGGTTTTAAGGTGCAGGGTCGCGGAGTCGCCGCCCAGCAACTATTGGATGACGCTCTCGAAGTTGAGCGGGCAGGTGCATTTGCTGTGGTGCTAGAGGCCGTGCCACAAAGTTTAGCCAAGAGAATCACTGAAAAAGTTTCGATTCCAACCATTGGTATTGGCGCCGGTCCTGATTGCGATGGACAAGTGTTAGTTTTGCAAGATGTGATAGGGATCTACCCAAAACCAAGCCCTAAGTTCAGTAAGAATTTTATGCACGGTGCAGATTCGATTGCGATGGCGATACAGCGCTATGTAAGCGAAGTGAAAAGTGGTGAGTTTCCGGCGCAGGAACATTGTTTTGAATAAGGGAGAACGTTTTGCATAAGGTTCAACGTGTTTCATCGCTGCGCGCAGCGGTTGTCGCAGCTCGTAAAGAAAAGAAAACCGTTGGTTTTGTCCCCACCATGGGCAATCTGCATGCAGGTCATTTGGAACTGGTGAAAGTCGCCAAGCGACATGCCGATTTCGTGGTGGCTAGTATCTATGTGAATCCGACTCAATTTGGGGCCAACGAAGATCTTTCCAGTTACCCGTCAACCCCTGAACAGGATGCACGCCTGCTTGCGGAATACGGTGCAGACCTTCTCTTTTTGCCTACTCAAGAGACTATGTATCCTGGCGAGCTATCCCAGCAAACCGTCGTTTATGTGCCTGAGATAGGTGATTTGTATTGTGGAAGGGATCGGCCTGAGCATTTTTATGGCGTAACCACTGTGGTCAGCAGGCTATTCAATATGGTACAGCCTGATGTTGCCGTTTTTGGTAAGAAGGACTATCAGCAGCTCGCTATTATTCAGCGCATGGTTACTGATTTGGCTTATCCAATTCAAGTGGTTGGGGTGGACACCATTCGTTCAGATGAAGGGCTTGCGCTTTCTTCGCGAAACGGATATTTGAACGCCAAGCAGCTAAATGTGGGCTCCAAGTTCTATGCCGTTTTGAATGCGATGGCAGTCGAATTGCAATCGATGAAAATCACCAAGGCAACACTTAAACAGCTGGAAAGTTCGGCCAAAGAAGAGTTAAAGGGCGCTGGCTTTAAGCCCCAATACATCACGGTAACTAGGCGGTCGGATCTATTGCCGGCGAACAAAGGTGATGTCGATTTGGTTATTCTTGCGGCGGCGTCATTAGGCAAAGCGCGCTTGATTGACAACGTGGAAGTTACCCTTGAAAAGTAAGCAATGTGACCTTGGCATTAACAACATTCACAATACGGCACTAGCGAATAATGTCGTTATCGCGGTAACCTAATAAGTACAAAATACTGTCTAGGCCATGCGTCGACATGGATTGTTTAGCTGATTCTCGAACCAGTGGCTTAGCTCTAAAGGCGATGCCTAATCCGGCTGCGCTCAACATTGGTAAATCATTTGCGCCATCGCCGACAGCAATCGTTTGTTGAGTACTAATGCCTTCTTTCTCAGCAATTTGAGCCAAAAGTAGGGCTTTTCGTTGGCCATCAACGACGGGGTGCACTACGCGGCCAGTGAGTTTGCCATCTACAATTTCTAAAGTGTTGGCATAAACGTAATCAATCCCCATTTTTTGTTGCAAAAACTTACCGAAATAACTAAAGCCACCAGATAATATCGCGGTTTTAAAACCATAGGCTTTAAGGTTTCTGATCAGGCACTCAGCACCTTCCATTATCGGTAGGCTATTCGCGACCTCAACCAGCACTTGCTCGCTCAAGCCTTCCAATAAGGCCATTCTTTGGGTGAAGCTAGCAGTAAAGTCCAATTCTCCAAGCATGGCTCGTTCTGTGATCGCTGCAACTTGATCGCCAACCCCAGCATGTTTTGCTAGTTCGTCGATCACTTCGGCTTCAATCAAGGTGGAGTCCATATCAAAACAGACTAAACGTCGATTGCGTCGGTACGCATCGTCCTTTTGAATTGCGATGTCTACATCCAACTCTGATGCAATTTTTAAAAAATTGCTGCGCATTATAGCCGGATCTTTAGGCTGCCCCTGAAGTGAGAATTGGATGCAGGACTTAATATCATTGCTGATCGGTTTATCCAAAGGTACGCGACCACTGAGCCGGACGATGTCATGGATGTTCAAGCCTTGTTCGGCAGTTACCTTTGTTATCCTGGCTATTTCTTCGGCGGCCACCTCTCTGGTTAGCAGGGTGAGGATATAGCGGTCTGCGCCTTGTTGCTTTACCCAGTGGGCGTATTGCTGTTCGTCGACATTTGATACTTTAACCTGCAAAGCAAGGTTTTGTGCTCGATTTGTAATCAGTTCAGTAAGTTGATCAAGATCTTGATCAAGCGGCAGCTGTAGCATCATCCCCAGTGAAACCTGATCATGAATCACCGATTGGCCGATATCCAAGATTCGAACATCTAATTGGCCGACGACTGCATAAAAATCTGCGGACAGTCCGATTCGGTCGGCACCTGAAATACTAAGTAGAATAATGTTTGACATCGTCAATTGAAAATTAAGCTAGGTCGGCTTGGTGCTCGCAGTGTACACCATTGACGAGCTGGGAAAACCTAGCACAGAGAATAATGGGGCAGTAAATGCGGGTAGAGGGTTGTTCGCTAACATTTAGACTTGGGCGGCAAGATTGCTATTAATGCCGTCAATTTGCCGTATAATTAATTTCGTAGATCATACTGTTGTAGCGATGAGTTTTAATTTTGAAACACACTCAAGGCCGTCTATACATAACTGCTTATGACTGTGAACAGAACAAACAGGTCTCCATTGGAATATTAATCGTGAACAAGAACTAACAAATCAAATATCAAGAATGAGCAAAAAAAC
>CAWUWF010000134.1:0-7081 GCA_963925935.1 uncultured Arenicella sp.
GGCCTGTATGATCTAATGATGGCTGTATAAGGTATTTTAATACCATTATCGAGACTATAAGAAGGACAAGAACAAATTTAGCAATAACATCCATTGTTGAATTGTGTTGAGCAATTGGTTCAGATACACGCTGATGCTAAATGCACGCACTTCTGACCGACCCAGCAGCACCCATAGTGCTGACTTTGATTAGCATCATAAAAGAGATGAATAGCGAGGCGAAAGATGATTGAAGACATACTCAAAGACGCTGAACAGCGCATGCAAAAAAGCATTGAATCAATGCGGGCAGATATGGCAAAGATACGCACAGGACGTGCTAGCCCCGCCGTAATAGACCATATTATGGTTGATTATTATGGTACTCAAACACTGCTAAACCAGGTTGCCAATATTACCGTGCAAGATGCGCGCACATTAGCATTGCAGCCATGGGAGAAACAAATGATACCGGTCGTCGAAAAGGCGATCATGGAAGCGAATTTAGGCTTGAATCCGATGACTGCCGGGAATCTAATCAGAATTCCAATGCCGGCATTAACAGAGGAGCGGCGCAAAGAAATGGTTAAGGTCGCTGCTGCTGAAGGCGAGAGCGGAAAAATAGCCGTGCGAAATATTCGACGCGATGCGAATAGTGACTTTAAGGCCTTGCTCAGTGACAAAGATATTACCGAAGACGACGACCGAAATGCGCAGGACCGAATTCAAAAAATGACGGACCGATATGTGGCCGAAATCGATACGGTGGTTGCCGACAAAGAAGTTGAGATTTTGAAGGTCTAGTGAATAGCTACGCTGTTTACCATAATTATTAGCTCATTCATCGATGTCTAAAGAATAATCAAGTGTTTAATTTTCTAAAACGTTTTTGGCCAGCCAAAAGGCACTACGATCCGTCGATCATTAACCCAAAACCGAAGCATGTCGCTGTCATCATGGACGGCAATGGGCGGTGGGCAAATGCACAGGGTCTTTCCAGGATAGCAGGTCACAAAAAGGGTGCAGACTCTGTTAAAGCAATTATTAAGAGTTGCCTTCAACACGAAATACCTTATCTTTCCATTTTTGCCTTTAGTAGTGAGAATTGGAACCGCTCGAATAATGAAGTGAGTGGCTTGATGGACTTGCTTAGCAATGCTTTGGAGACCCAAACAAAAAAACTCAATGAAAATGGCGTTCGGGTCCAATTTATTGGTGACCTTGAGAAGTTTAGTGAGCACATTCAATCGCTTGCGAAAGAAGCTCAGGCGAAAACGATCAATAATGATAAGTTGGTATTATCGGTAGCCATTAATTATGGTGGCCGCTGGGACATCACTCAGGCCTGTCGGCAACTGGCGGCTAAGGTTGCCTCAGGTGAGATCAATGCCCTCGATATTGATGAAGCGTTGATAAACCAACATTTATCAACCTCAAGCATCCCTGATCCAGATTTATTTATTCGTACTAGTGGTGAATATCGTATTAGTAATTTTTTTCTGTGGCAGGCTGCCTACTCTGAGTTCTATTTTGTTGATACTTTGTGGCCAGACTTCGAGGAAAAAGCGTTTACTGAAGCTTTGCTTAAGTACTCTCGCCGAGATCGCCGCTTTGGTAAGGCACGAGATAAAGTAGCAGTTGGTGTGACAATGATGGCCCCTCAACAAGCTGATCAGCAAGGGGACTCTTGAGTAAAAGTCTGAATTTTCAGAAGACAAAAATGCGAATAAGGCTTTCTCAACTAACCACACTACCAGGCCGCGATAAGATGGTCACAACATTTCTAGGTGTAGAACAATTATGCTAAAACAAAGAATAATAACCGCAATAATTTTAGTCATCGTGTTGCTTGCGACCTTGTCTGCCGAGCAATCAATCTATTGGCGCATATTTATCAATATCGCAGTCCTTATCGGTTTTTGGGAGTGGCTAAGATTTTGTAAATTCACCCAAATTGGTGCGAAAATTGCTTCATTTGCGATTTTTATATGTGTCTCAGCACTTCTCCAAAGCAAGTTGGTGCCGCTTAATGTTCTGGTTCCTAGTGTCTGTGCTTTATGGGGCGTGTTGTTCCTATTTACCTTAAGCGAAGCAATCGAGTTTCTGCATCAAAAAATCATTAAATTGGTGATCGGAATCATTGTTCTCTCTAGCGCTTGTTTGTTTGTTATTGAACTGAAAGAGCTTAACGATGGGCCTCTATGGATACTATTATTTATGGTGTGTGTTTGGGCCGCCGATGTGGGGGCCTATTTTGTAGGTAAACGGTTTGGCAAAACCAAATTGGCTCCTAAAGTTAGTCCAGGAAAGACGGTAGAGGGTTTGCTCGGCGGAGTCGCTTTGGCTCTGCTGATTTGCGTGCCAGTGTTATTCTATTATTTCAGTTCCAAACAGGCGCTATTGCTACTTTTGACGGTGGTCATCACCGTATTGGTTTCTGTTCTCGGTGATCTATTTGAGAGCAAGATGAAACGTTTCGCTGAACTCAAAGACAGTAGCCAAATCTTGCCTGGGCATGGCGGGGTGTTGGATCGCATTGACAGCTTGCTCGCAGGCGCACCTTTCTTCGTGCTTGGGCTGTTGTATCTGGGTTACTTGGTCTAAGTAGTGCAAAACCTCGCTATTTTCGGTTCCACTGGATCCGTTGGCACTAGCACCTTAGATGTGGTCGCCAGACATCCCGATCTATTTAATGTTTATGCTCTGAGCGCGTCGACCAGCGTTGATACTTTGCTTGAGCAATGCATCGCGCATCAACCTAAGATAGCGATTATGGCTAGCAGTCATGCCGCTCAAGAATTGACAGGCAAATTGGCCAAACTTGGTCAAAGTCATATTCAGGTGCAAGCCGGTGAGACCGCATTATTAGATTTGGCGAGCAACCCAGAAGTGGACTCGGTTATGTCCGCAATCGTTGGTGCTGCAGGCCTATTGCCAACTCTTGAGGCAGTCAGGGCAGCAAAGCGGGTGTTGATTGCCAACAAAGAGCCATTGGTTATGACTGGTGATTTGTTCATGCGTGAAGCAGACAAGTCTGGGGCTACGATTCTTCCCATCGATAGCGAGCACAATGCTATTTTTCAATGCCTGCCGGATGGCAAGTTCGGCCGCGGAGTCCGTCGGGTTCACCTCACCGCGTCAGGAGGACCTTTTAGAGGGCGAACCTGGAGTGAATTATCGAACATAACACCCGACCAAGCTTGTGCTCACCCAAATTGGTCGATGGGGCGAAAGATTTCGGTGGATTCGGCAACCATGATGAACAAGGGTCTAGAGTTGATTGAAGCGGCCGCTTTATTTAGCATTCCCGCTTCGGAGGTCGAAATAATCATTCATCCTCAAAGTATTATTCACTCACTAGTTGAGTATCAGGATGGTTCGTTTCTGGCGCAATTAGGAGCGCCAGACATGCGCATACCGATTGCTCACGCCTTAAGCTGGCCAGATCGCATCAGTTCTGGTGCGGCAACCTTAAATTTGACTGATATCGCTAGGCTTGATTTTCAAAAGCCTGACATGGCTAATCTGCCTTGCCTATGTCTCGCACGACGGGCCGCAGAAGAGGGTGGCACAGCACCTGCAGTACTCAACGCCGCAAACGAAGTTGCTGTGAGTAGTTTTTTATCTGAGAAAATTTCGTTTACCGCAATACCAACAATAATCGAGAAAGTGATGGATTCAATGCCAGCGGTCAGTTTAGTTAGCGTTAACGCTGTATTACAGATTGATAATGAAGCCAGAGAACGTGCAGTCGCGGCTATAGAATCCCCTGCATCATAAACGTTAATCAAACCACGATTAAAGTCACTCAGATTTTTTAGCTTATGCTGTTTAACCGCAGCAGACTTCTTTATAGTTACAGTGCTTAGTCTTCCCTACAACCTTTTTTAGTTTCAAAGAATATAACGGCGATGGATTTTTTATACAGTTTAGTCGGGTTTTTGATCGCCATTGGTGTATTGGTGGCAGTTCATGAATTCGGTCATTTTTGGGTGGCCCGTAAGTTAGGCGTCAAGGTGTTGCGCTACTCAATCGGCTTTGGCAAACCGTTGTGGAAAAAAATACATGGCGAGGACCAAATCGAATACGTCATTGCGGCAATACCACTGGGCGGTTATGTGAAAATGCTTGGCGAAGGTGATGTTGACGCGCCAGTGGTCGAGCATGAGCGACATCGTGCTTTTGACTATCAACCAATCTGGAAACGAACGTTGATTGTTGCAGCGGGGCCTGCTATTAATTTCTTGTTCGCCATTGTTTTGTTTATGTTGCTGGGCATGATGAGTCAAGAATCTCGTCTACCAGTACTCGGGGATGTGCCTAGCGAATCAATTGTTGCAATAGCGGGTGGCCAGTCGGGCGATCGAATGCTTGAAGTTGACAATAAGAAAGTTGAGTTTTTTGGCCAACACGACCTTTACGTGTTTAACCAAGTTTTAAGGGGTCAAGATATTGCAGTAAGTCTTGAGCAGCCATCGGGAGCCATAAAAAACATCATATTGTCGATTGCTGATATTCCGATTTACAATATCAGTCCTTCGTTTTTAACTAGAAGACTGGGCCTGGTTCCAGTTTTTCCTGAGGCTACTACCCAGCTCAATCGGGTCCTGGATAATTCTGCGGCTGCCAAAGCAGGCCTGCAGCCTGAAGATACTATTCTCGCCGTTGATGGGGTGCCAATAAACACTTGGCAAGAGCTTGTAGAGGTTATTAGTGCAGCACCTGCTATGCAGCTGTCCTTAGATATCGAGCGCGGCGAACGTAGGATTAGACTTTCTGCGACCCCCGAAAGCACCGATGTTAATGGTGAAAGAGTTGGACGGTTAGGTATTGGTCCTAAGATCGAAGGCCTGAGCCCTGAGCTAATCGTAAACGTAGCGCGTTCACCATGGCAGGCGCTGGGTTTTGGTGTAGAGCAAACCTGGTTGATGTCGTCAGTAACCGTGCGAATGCTCTGGAAAATGTTGACCTTACAAGTATCGCATCAGAATATCAGTGGGCCCATCACCATAGCCAGTGTTGCGGGTCAGGCGATACAGGTTGGGCTAGATTACTATTTGTATATTTTGGCGGTGATAAGCATTAGCCTCGGGGTGATGAATTTGTTGCCAATTCCGATGTTAGATGGTGGTCATTTAATGATGTATGCAGTTGAGTCGGTTGCCGGCAAAAATGTGTCTCAAAAAGTGTTTGCAGTTGGACAAAGAATCGGTATCGTGTTCTTAATTTGTTTGATGAGTCTCGCTTTTTATAATGATATTTTTAGATTATTGAACTAAAATCATAAGACAAGCAAAACGTAGTTTATTCTAGCGCTTGTTGTTGCTTGGATCGAGAACATAGAAATCATTGAGGCCTTGTCTTTTAAAATAGTTCATTTGACTAAAGGCTTTCAATTGGTTTTGGCTTAGCCTACATTCCATAATAAAATAACCCCCAAGATATTATCGAATCCTAAAACTGCAAACGCAGGTGCATGAGAAAATAATGATAAGAAAAATTTGCCTTTCCCTGATATTGCTAGTTACTACCTCCGTGGTATTTGCGCAACAAGCCTTCGTAGTCTCTGACGTTCGAGTGAAAGGCTTGCAGCGGATCTCAGCAGGAGCAATTTTCAATTTTTTGTCAGTTAAGGTTGGCGATTCATTCGACCCTGCTGATTCAGCTGAACTCATTCGTCAATTGTACGACACGGGATTCTTTAAGGATATTGAGCTGTCCACTGAACAGACCGCTATTGTGATCAAGGTAGTAGAGTACCCCACTATCTCCAAAATCGAATTCGCCGGTAATAAGTTAATTAAAGAAGAGTCCTTGCGTGAGGCTCTGTCATCTAACGACTTTATCGAGGGTAGGGTTTTTAAGCCGAACGTGCTAGATCAGGTTCGCCAAGAACTAAGCCGTCAGTACTTAAATCAAGGTAAATACAATGCTGAAGTAGGTACTGAAGTTAAAGACCTGCCGCGCAACAGAGTCTCTGTAAAGATACATGTTAAAGAGGGGGAAACGGCGGAAATTAAGAAGATCAATATCGTTGGTAACACATTCTTTAGCGATAAAATGTTACTAGAGGAGTTCGAATCAAAAGATAATTCACCGTTCTGGAAGTTTTGGGGCTCAGAAGAGCAGTACGCAAAGGAGAAAGTATCGGGTGACTTAGAAACCCTGCGTAGTTTTTATCAGGACCAGGGGTTTTTGGATTTTCAAATTCTTTCCAACCAAGTCAGTATTTCGCCACAAAAAGATGGCATCTTTCTAACCGTTAATATTGATGAAGGCGAACGTTATACGGTATCTCAATTTGTTCTCAATGGTCGTTTAGTCGTCCCTGAAGAAGAGCTTTTGCCGCTAGTCTATATTGCCCCTGGCCGAACTTACTCACGCAGGGCTGTCGATGCGACAGTTGAGATCATTAGTGACCGCTTGGCTGAGGAAGGTTATTCTTATGCAGAGATAGTGCCTGTTCCTGACGTCGATAAAGAAGCCAACACCGTAGCTTTTTCGATCAACATCAAGCCAGGTCGTCGCGTCTATGTTCGGCGTATTGACGTGGTCGGAAATAGACTTACCAATGACAATGTGATTCGTCGTGAACTTCGTCAAACAGAGGGCGGGGCATTTTCTCCTAGCCGAGTTAAGCGATCAAAGATTCGCTTGCAGCGTCTCAGTTTTTTCGATGAAGTGGAAATTGAAACAGTGCCCGTGGCCGGCCGTGACGATCAAGTCGACCTAGAGGTTGTGGTTAAAGAGCGTCCGACCGGGAGCTTTTTGTTTGGTTTGGGCTACTCCGGCGACGACGGCGCATTGATTCAGGCCAGCATTTCTCAAGCAAACTTGTTTGGCTCGGGTAATCAGCTGAATTTCGGCGTGCAACGTTCAGATATCGTTCAATCTGTTAATGTTCAGTACACCAACCCCTATTATACCAAGACCGGTATTAGTCGCACCATTGGTTTGAGCGGGCGTAGTATCGATTCAACACGAGCCAACACTTCGGCGTACATTACAGAAACCCTTGGTTTGAACGTCAATTATTTGTTCCCCATCAACGAAAGCAATTCTTTTTCGATGGGGGCTGGAGTTGAGAAGATTGACTTAGAGG
>CAWUWF010000135.1:0-17644 GCA_963925935.1 uncultured Arenicella sp.
CAGCCTACGGAATTCGCGGGCGTAATCCAGCAACCAAACACTCTTTTATTGTTACTGAGGCACTACCAACCGAGACCAGCCTCGAAGACTATTGTGCAAAGTGGAAACATGAACCACCTCGAACCCTAAAGGAAGTTAGACTCAAACGCTGGATTCTTAATAAAATTATCGAGACAGCACGAGTCATTCACGAAAATGGCGCTAATCATCGCGACTTCTACCTATGCCATTTCTTGCTGGATGCGCATTTTGGTGAGGACGATCAGATTTCTGCTGAAAGCAAGCTCTATCTGATTGATTTACATCGTTTACAAATGCGTCGCAAAACCCCAGAGCGTTGGGCTGTAAAAGACATCGCTGGCTTGTATTATTCAAGCAAGGACATAGGCTTGACCAAACGCGATTTATTGCGTTTTGTGAAAGTTTACCGCGGCAAACCTCTTAGAGAAATACTCAGTACTGAAGCCTCTTTTTGGAAAAAGGTTGTTAGCCGTGGTAACAAGCTCTACGACTCTGAACGTAGAAAAGCGAGAGTCAAAGAGGAGCTTAGAATCGAGCATGAAGCGATAGAGCTTGCTAAAAATGAAACTGATTCACATGACCATGCAGTTAAATAGGAGCTCGTCAGTAAAAATTACTAACTCTGAAAATAGCTGGCTATTGATGCAGCCTATTCAATACGCCGATTTTTTCTGCTCTTTAACAACGATTCAGTCGACCAAATTTGGCATTAAACGGAACACGCCGTCACAATGAATACAAACTGGTCTAATCAAGAAATAGTTCGAGTCAGCGAATGGCGACATCAGTACTGGGTTGCGGCTAACTATGTCAAACACATAGACGCGCAGCACCATGCGCTTGATAGCGAGCTAGAGAATATAGAAGCCGCCTTCAAGCACGACCAAACAACCACCGTTGCTAAACTAGAAATTAGTGGCAACGTTCTGGTCTTAAAACGCTATAACGCACGCAACCAATGGCATAAGTTTAAACGGGCATTTCGAGGTTCTAGGGCGCGCCGATGTTGGTCCATGAGCTATCATTTTCAGCGTGCCGGACTAAATGTGTCGGAACCCATATTAATGTATGAAAAGCGCTATGGCCCGGTTCGAAGCCATGCGTATTTTGCCAATCGATACCTAGTCGGCGAAGAGTTAATCACCGCGCTACCAGGCATGACAGACTCTGATAAACGGAAAGTTCAGGCCGCAATATGCTTTGCTTTTAGCACTATGCGTACCCATAAGTTGACCCACGGAGACATGAAGGCAAGTAACTTATTGTGGGTTGATGGTGAATTGTATTTCATTGATTTAGACGCGGCACGAAAGCACCGTGGTTTATGGAGTTGGTACACATCGCATGCCAAAGACAAGAAAAGATTCCTGAAAAACTGGCAATCACAGCCTGATTTGTTAGCGCTATTTGAGGGTATTTAGTGGCAACCACAGACCTATAAAAATTCAGCCAATGGCATATCAACGGCCATAGATTATGAAAAACACGGCAGCGTAGCGTCATAGAAGCTCAAACTCATATGACGCTAAAGCTCCAAAAACGCTCGTATTCCTTGCTCTTGAGCCATCGCATCCTTGTATCCTAGATCAATTAACTCCTGACAAAAACATTCCAGAAACATTAAATAGCTCAGAAAGCGACGGCTATTACCGCTACTCAAGCCAAGAAAGTTAAGTGCAATACGGAAGCTCATAGGTAAGCTCTTATAATGTTTCTTTGCTATGTCCGCAATATCCTGTGACGGACTCACAATAAAATGCTGGATTATCTGTAAATTCTCTACTCCAGAAGTCGGGGCTTCTAACATCGAATTAATCCGCTCTAATCTTTCGATGTCAGCGAATAAGCTGTTTAAAAATAAGGTGTCAAGCACATAGCCCGATATTTGGCCTAGAGTGGGCCGATACTCAGGTGGTTCATGCAGGCCCGACTTTGCCTCCATCCGTAATCCAATAATGAATATTTTATCCGCCCCCAAATGGACCGCCGGACTGATTGGTGAGATTTGCCGCATTGACCCATCACCAAAGTGTTCATCGCCTATCTGTACCGACGGAAAAACCACCGGAATTGCCGACGACGACATCAGATGGTCTATTCGCATTTTGACGCGACGGCCACTGCGGTGGGTACGGCTCCATTCCTGAATATCACCCTGTCCATCAAAAAAAGAAATAGACTCACCAGACGTATAGCTACAGGAAGTCAAAGAGTAGGCGTGTAGATCGCCATTCTCAATTGACCTATCTATTTTCTTAAAGCTTATATGTTCACCGAGCAACTCTCTCAACGGCTGATTATCGAGTAGAGAAGATGGCCCTTTTTGCCATCCGCCAAAACCGATATTTGACCAAGCCCAAGCCAAAATCCTCTTAGCCAAATTCTTCGCGTCTGAGTAAAAAACACTAGAGAGTTTAAAGTTAGACCAAACTTGAATAATGCGTTCAACGCCAATGTGAAAATTGCCCGCACTGGAGGCCATCGCAACAGTGTTTATAGATCCAGCAGAGGTGCCACACAAAATCGGAAAAGGGTTGGGGCTACCTTCAGGAACTATCTCAGCGATCGCTTTTAACACCCCAACTTGATAGGCGGCTCGAGCACCGCCGCCACTTAACAGCAGTGCTGTTCGATGATTTTTATGCGGTGTGGAGGCTTGCTCACTGCTCATTATTACTTATCAGTAGCTTAGTAGCTTTGGCTCCAAGACTTTGATCTTGCCTCAACTTAGGCCTTATCACTAAACCAAAGACTAGCCAACCGCAGGAATTTCATTACCACGCCTACCTCTCAACGGAATGCTTGGTTGATGAGGAGTACTCTCTTGTTGTTTCTCCAATTCAGCTAATCTTGCTGCATCAAGTGCTTCTGGACTCTCACTATGAGGAACCTTTGGCTTATCAGCTTTAGTCTTTGCAGGCTTAGTATCGTCTACTTTAGGTTTTTCCCGGCGCTCAGGTGCCGCTTTTTTACTATGTGGCTTGGCAGGTCTTACAGGCTTGCCTCTACCACCTTTACCATTTGTTGGCCGGTTTGAACGCAGTTTCGAAAGATCAGGCACGACCGCATCCGTCAAAAGTAGATCAGCAATCTCTCGCTCTACCGGAATCGAATGCTCTATAAAGGTCTCAATATCGACGATATTCATGGCAAATGTTTCACAAATCAAACTAATTGCGGTACCGCTAGCACCTGCACGTGCGGTACGACCAATGCGATGTACATAGTCTTCGGCATCGCCCGGTAGATCAAAATTTATGACATAGCTAACGTCCGGAATGTGCAAGCCTCGGGCCGCCACATCCGTGGCTACCAATATGGTTGTAACTCCTTCTTTAAAATCATTTAGCAGACGCTCTCTTTTTTTCTGGGGTACGTCGCCCGAAAGTACAGAGCCCTTGAGATCATTAACTGCTAACCAGGCCTCGATTTTCTCTGCCATGTGCTTGGTGTTAATAAACACCACCACTTTTTGTTCTCCGGCGCGCTTTAACAAGCCCAGTAACAGAGGAATTTTCTCCTCGTTAGACGGCATATACGCTATCTCTTCAATTCTATCAGCGGTGATGGCTTCGGCTTCAATCTTGATCACTTCTGGCTCGCTCATGTGTTCGTAGGCGAGCTCCGAAACGCGGTGCGATAGAGTAGCCGAGAACAACATATTTAAGCGCTCTGCTGGAGGTGGCATACGGTGAAAGACATAACGAATATCTGCGATGAAACCAAGATCAAACATACGATCAGCTTCGTCTAAAATGATAACTTCAAGCACGTCTAGCGCAAAGACGCCCTGCTTAAAATAATCAATGACTCGCCCGGGCGTTCCAATCAGGACGTCTACGCCCTTCTCTATGTGTACTCGTTGCTTTTCGTAGTCGGTGCCACCATAAGCCACTCCCAGCTTAAGGCCGGTATGCTCGGCCAATGGTTTGCCATCTTCAAATATTTGAATCGCCAACTCCCTCGTAGGCGCTAGCACCAAAGCCCGAATCGGGTTTTTTTTGCTGCTCTTTTTAGGTTCGCTATTCAATAAGCGATGCAGGCAAGCAATTAGAAAGGCGGCGGTCTTGCCGGTTCCTGTTTGAGCCTGACCACTAACATCTTTACCCTGTAAAGCAACTGGCAACGCCATCGCTTGAATTGGGGTACAAAATTCGAAACCAAGCGTTTCGACCCCCTTCAATACGTCTGGATGAATATCTAAGTCTTTAAAGCGAGTTTCGCTCAAATGAGTATCTGTCATTTTATTAAACTAATTCTATTTATGGTATGTTAGAAAAGAAGTGATTGATAATTCTCTCACGGGAATGCGAGCACTGGTTGAACCCGCCGCAAGGCTATCAAAAGTACCTGTGCGTCTAGCTGATATTAAAAATCGTTGCGGATGTCAAATTCATTTGCAGCACGATTGGCCGACTTTGTAGTCTGTTCACATTTCCAAGCAATTATTTCTAACAGACACCCCAGACAACAAATCAGGGCTGTTCAATCACATGTTTTGAATATTGCCAAGAAAACCATCTGAAGCGGCTCGTTTCTGTCAGAATTTATTTTAGTTAAACAGCCAGAACTTATTTTAATAAACTGTCAGAACTTATTTTAATAAAAAGCAGAATCGGTTAATCTACGCACTTATGATATGCGAAACAATTCGCACACTATACCCTAATTCAAAAACAAAAAGGCGATTAAGTTATGTCCGAAAATACCGTTCAAGTTACCGATGCCAGCTTCGAGTCCGATGTACTTAAAGCCGATAAACCCGTGCTTGTAGACTACTGGGCTGAATGGTGTGGCCCATGCAAAATGTTGGCCCCTATATTAGAAGAAGTAGCCGTTCAATACGCCGACAGAATGACGGTTGCTAAGCTCGACATTGACAGCAACCCTAACACTCCCCCTAAGTTTGGAATTCGTGGCATTCCTACTTTGATGCTATTCAAAGAAGGAGACGTAGCTGCTACCAAGGTAGGCGCAATGTCAAAATCCCAGTTGACTGCCTTCATCGACGAAAATATTTAGAATCCAACAATAGTGATAAGCTTATGAGGTGCTATTCGCACCTCATAAGCTTATTTTGAACGGTGACACTCCATTAGTAAATTAGCGCCGAATTTGCGTTAGATCAAGGTTCGAGAGTTCGAGAGTTCGAGAGACAGTCCGCTAGACATTAGTATCTATAGCATGCTAAGGTTGCAGTAGATTCGAAGTTAACGAATCACATTCCAAAAACAATTCCAAAAAATCAAACCATCATTGTAAGGCACGACACCTCCGTCGTGCATATAGATATAATAAATTTGACTGCGTAAACCCAGCGGTCGATCCCTATCCAAATCTGGCAATCCGCCAAGCCTCACTTAAAAATAAATAAACATGTCTGCATCACTATCTGATCTAAAAAACAAAACCGCCACCGAACTAACTGAAATCGGTAAATCCATGGAGTTGGACGGCCTTGGTCGTATGCGAAAGCAGGACCAAATCTTTACGATCCTTAAATCAATCGCCAAGCGCGGCGAAGATATTGCCGGACAAGGTGTTGTCGAAATCTTACAAGACGGTTTTGGCTTTCTACGTTCGGCAGATAGTTCCTATCTGGCCGGCCCGGATGATATTTATGTATCTCCCAGCCAAATCAGACGCTTCAATCTTAGAACCGGTGACACGGTAGACGGTTTAATCAGACCCCCAAAAGATTCAGAGCGTTACTTTGCGCTATTAAAAGTTGAAACAATTAACGGCTCCTCACCAGAAGAAGCCCGAAATAAGATTTTGTTTGAGAATCTTACCCCTTTGCATCCAAATAAACGGATGAAGTTAGAGCAAGAAAACGGCACATCTGAAGACTTAACTGGCCGGGTAATCGATTTAATTGCACCACTTGGTAAAGGTCAACGCGGCTTAATCGTTTCATCACCGAAAAGCGGTAAGACGGTCATGTTGCAGCAAATTGCTCAAGCAATTACGACTAACAGCCCTGATGTCGAATTGATGGTTCTGCTAATCGATGAGCGTCCAGAGGAAGTAACCGAGATGCAGCGCTCAGTGCGCGGCGAAGTTATTGCATCAACCTTTGACGAACCCGCTTCCAGACACGTACAAGTTGCTGAGATGGTGATTGAAAAGGCTAAACGCCTGGTAGAGCATAAGAAAGACGTGGTTATCTTACTTGATTCAATTACTCGTTTGGCTCGAGCCTACAATACCGTAGCGCCCGCTTCTGGTAAGGTTTTGACCGGCGGTGTTGACGCCAACGCATTGCAACGTCCAAAACGTTTTTTCGGCGCCGCGCGGAACATTGAAGAAGGTGGTAGCTTAACGATTTTAGCGACAGCGTTAATCGAAACCGGCTCCAAAATGGATGAAGTCATCTACGAAGAATTCAAAGGCACCGGCAATATGGAAGTTCATCTTGATCGTAAGATTGCCGAAAAACGCATCTACCCATCAATCATCGTCAATAGCTCGAGCACACGTCGCGAAGAGTTGCTAATTAACCCTGAAGAGCTACAGAAGGTTTGGATACTACGCAAACTGCTACATCCAATGAACGAAACTGACGCGATTGAATTTTTACTCGATAAGCTAAAAGCAACCAAGTCGAATAGTGAGTTTTTTGGTTCGATGAAACGCTAGGAATTCTTTATAAAAAAAACAAAAGGCCGATCTCAATGATCGGCCTTTTTTAGGTTCAGCATGAACGGTATGTCGCGGACGCATGGACCTCGACACCCTCTTTTGTGGAGTGCCAACGGCCCAAGACTACAGTAACGCCTAGACATAATCTCTCGCAGACTCATAACTACTCGCCCCAGACCGCAAACTCATTGCCGCTTGGCTCAATGAAATGAAAACGCCTGCCACCCGGAAAGTCAAATATCGCGGTACTAATCAGCCCACCAGCATCAGTAACCGTAGATTCCGTTGCTTCCAAAGCATTGCTGTAGAAAACCGTTAGCGCGCCGCCCTTAGCCACAGAACTGCTCATATCGGCTCGATAAAAACCGCCATTAACGCCTTGATTTTGAAAGGCTGCGTAATCTGGCCCATAGTCTTCAAACTTCCAGCCGAAGGCCTTACTGAAAAATATTTTTGTGGCTTCGATGTCCTTCGCTGGATATTCTAAGTAATCAATTTTCTCATGTTGCGGCATAGGTTTTTGCTCCGAATCTTTAAGACTGTTTAGACGGGCTTCAATGGTTAATAACTTGTCGTATTTTTTCCGCCCTACGATATCCACAACAAATAAATTATCGTATGCAGACTCATCTAACTCGGTGTATTTTTTCTTGCCAAGGAGACCATTAACAAAAGCAGGGATTGTGTTGCTATGGCCTACCACTAAAACGGTTTTGCCATGGTTGTTTTCCAAAAAACCAACATAGTCGACCTCACGCGCATCATAAATACGCACTGTTTTACCCTGACTTTTAGCGGTTGGCCCAGCGGTGTCTCTGGTTCTAATGGTGTCGGTGCTATACACCGCGTCAATCGGCATTTTATCGAACATCTTGGCCAAAAAATTAGCTCTGAATTCGCCTTGGTCGGTTAGGGCTGGGTCTTTACCGCTATTGATTTCCTTCTCAGCGTGGCGGACAAGATAGACGGTAGTAATGACCGGCCGGATGGCTAAGTCACCATTCACTAAACCTTTGATATCAACAAGCCTTAGCAAAGCCGCTACACCGATTGCCAACAATACGAGAATGAACGGCGTTAGATAACCGCGGAATTTGGTTGATTTTATACCATCGGAGCTATGAGCCATTATATTGTCACCGAGTAAGTTTTGTTTAAATCTTGCATTCCTGCTTTGATCAATTTTGCAAGGGTTCGTAAATCTACGCCCTCTAAGGTCTTTAGATACCGGCACGATTTACCGAGTTTATCTGGGCCGATCTTATCCAGGATGGGCTGGCACTCTTTATAGCCAAGCATGACGGTCTGTACTTCCCCCCATTTTCGGTTTCACCAAGACCGACTTTGCTAGCAATTTAGGGTCCCCGCGAACCTGTGCAGGCTCAATGCGGTTAAGATAAGCACTCACACTAAGGCTGCTCTTAACGGTTTTTATTATGATGTTTTTTGGCATCTAATTAGTCTAGCATTTATATTTTATCGGCGACAAGCTGTGTTAGTTGCTGTCTAAACTGGGTGAAATTAATTACTCGAAATAGTTTAGACTGGCTACCTCTAAACAACAACTCTGAGTAATCTTTAATGCTTTTGAAAATCAAAACCATTGCTAAACTATTTATTATGACGATCGCCCTAATAGCGAATTTTCTAAATTTAGCCATAGCCGACGAACTCAGCAGCATGCCACCTGGTAAATATACTGTTGACCGCAGCCATGCCAGCGTGGTGTTCAAGGTCGACCATCTAGGATTTTCAACTTACGTCGGTCGTTTCACCGAGTTTAGCGCTGACCTTTCTCTGGACAGCCAAAACTTCAGCAAAAGCTCCGTTGAAGTAGCGATCAAAATAGATTCGATCACCACTGACTATCCCTTTACCGAGAAAGAAGATTTCGATAAGAAACTTTCAGAGCTGTGGTTTAAGTCTAAGGAATTTCCGAAAATGAAGTACGTCTCTAAATCGGTAAGCCAACTTTCTGACGGCAAAGCTCAAGTGAAAGGCGAGCTAACGATGCTGGGCGAAACACGGCCGGTTACACTAAATATTGTGCTGAACAAGGCTGCGGTTACACATCCTGTCTCTAGAAAGACTACCATTGGATTTTCCGCCAAGACCAAGATTGATCGCACGGCCTGGGGGCTGAAAAATTATGCACCACTATTAGGAGCAGAAGTTTTCATCGAGATTGAGGGTGAGTTCGTCCACCACCCTTAGTTTGCGGAGCGGGCTTACTCATTTTTAAACGCTAACCTCAGATGCTCATATCATTGCGATCAACTACGAGAACCCGGCCTTGGGCTTTAGCGCATATGATTTTACTGAGCAACCTTTTCAGCCAAAACCTTTCGGCTAATGACCAAGAGGCTTTTTACTATCTACCTACAGAGAATAACCTTAGCTATGCCTCAGCATCAGAAGCTCTTTAGCCATTCCCCATTAAAATCATAAGGTATCCAAATGAGTTTTCCGTCGATCAGCCATTTCATTACGTCATTAATCACCTTCCTTTGTATTATGACGGCGGGCAACTCATTTGCCAGCCAAGCAGACTCTAATGATCTTAAGCCAAAAGTTCTTAGCCTGACACAGCAAGAACAGTCGATAATTAATTGGATTTCAGCGCGCCAAGCACCAATGTTGGAAGAACTAAGCACGTACGTAAACATCAATACTGGCACCGCCAATATCAAAGGATTAAATTATTATCGTGAGCTCCTTAAAAAGGAGCTACTAGGCCTTGGGTTTAGTGTTGAACAGCATTCGTCGCCAGCTATACCCGTCTTAGATTGTGATGGTGGCCAGCATGTCATCGCCGATCATTTGCTGGCGACTAGAAAAGGTAAATCTAAAAACCGCATTCTGCTTAACGGTCATATGGACACCGTGTTTTCCAACGATGATGAATTTCAAAATCTAGTCATTGAAGCTAATGGCCAGCTAAAAGGGCCAGGCGTGGTAGATATGAAAGGCGGAATAGTGGTAATGCTCAATGCATTACGTGCGCTCAAAGCCGCTAATTTGTTAGAACCCGCCACTATCACGATTTTGCTTAATAGTGATGAAGAAATAGGCTCAATCGGTTCTCGGCCTTTGATCGAAACGATAGCGAAGCAACATGATATTGGAATGGTATTTGAAGGATCCTATCAAAACCGATTTACTCGAGCTCGCAAGGGTCTCGGCCAAGCAAGGTTAAAAATAACCGGCCGTGAGTCACATGCAGGCGGTAATCACGGGGATGGTGTTTCCGCCAGCTTAGAGTTGGCGCACAAAATCATCGAAATTGAAAATCTAACTGACTACCAACGTAAAACCACTGTCAACGTTGGTGTTATGCAAGGTGGTGAAAAGCGCAATACGGTACCAGGCTGTGCCGATGCTTATATCGATATGAGGTTTCCAACTCAAGAGGAAGGCGAACAGTTGAAAACAAGTATTTTAGAAATTGCAGCCAAGACCAGCACATCCAACCCACGTTATCCCGACCTGCCTTTCGTTGAAAGTTGGGCAATATTACATCGCCCTGCGAAAGCACAAAACCCCGTTGTAGATGACCTGATTTCTCAGGCTATGGGGCTATCAAGGTTAATTGGTGAACCAATTATTGGTAGCGCTTATTCAGGCGGAGGAACCGATGGATCACTAGCCCAAGCGGTTGGCCTGGCGACCATCGATAGCATGGGCCTTGATGGCGCAGGTTTCCACTCATCACGCGAAGAGTCAAGCGTGCAGAGTCTAATGGCACGCACCAAATTAGCCGCTGTGATGCTAGCTCGGCAGATTTCTAAGCACGATTAAAAAACTTATTAAACTAACAAAAAGTCGAAGAAGTGTTATTCAAGCGAATACACCGTTATCTGGGTTTACTGTTATGCCTGATAATGTTGTCAATCAGCCTCACAGGCTGTTTGTTGATTTGGAAACCAGAGTATCTATGGCTAACTATTTACCAAGCCCGCGAAACCCAAAATCATGATTCTGGGTTTATAGTCGATGCAATCGAGTCGATCGAAAATCATCATCCTAGAGGCTCTATTAAACTGATTCAGATATTTTCTGAAGATTTGGCCCTGCATAAAGTTTTCCTTAGCAACCAGCAATACGCTTGGCATGATCAACGAGGTGACCTAGTTCAGAAATGGGGCAGCAAGCAACGAATTGAGGATTGGCTGCTCGATCTGCATCATCGCTTTTTACTCGGCAATGCAATCGGTTTAAACATTGCTGGCTTTGGTGGCCTATTGCTTATCCCACTTATATTAATAGGCTTATTCATTTGGTGGCCTAGGCGGCGCTTTCTAAAAATCGGGGTGATGCCCAAAAGTATTCGGCATGGCAGTCTAATTGGTAGTCACGGCAACCTTGGTTTCCTGTCAATAATACCTATTCTTATTGTTAGCATAAGCGGCGTTATTTTGGTCTACCCAATGCAAGCCCGTAATTTTTTATTACCTAAGGCCAACAATAGCTTATTGGTGAGCTCTGTAGAAAGTCACGCTCCGCCTATAACTAATTGGTCTGATCGACTCGCTACTGCGAGCTCATTGTACCCACAATCAAGAATTCGCTGGGTCAGCCCAGCGACGGAAAAATACCCCAACGTCTCAGTTGGTTTACAACAGGCACAAGCTTGGAATCGTATGGGTAATACCACTCTGTCATTCATAGATGACGCCCTAACTTCTAATCAAAATGCTCTAACTCGCAGTACAGCTGTACGCCTGATGGACTTTACTTTTCCATTGCATGTTGGCAAGTTAGATTTATGGTATCGGCTGCTGTTAACCTTATTTGGCCTATCGCTAGGCTCGGTAAGCTTACTGGGTTTGGCCTCCTATATTCGGCGTCGTACTGAACAATAAAACTAACGTAATGTTACGCCAAAAACTCAATGACCCTGCCAGTCTTAAGCGTAGATTCCTTAACAAACTAGATACCCAATTTTGCTATGAAGAATGAAATTAGAATCGATATCGTCTCCGATGTTTCCTGCCCTTGGTGTGTGATCGGTTACCGGTCTCTGCAAAGCGCATTAGAAGAAGCCGGGGTCGCGCCGCAGACTAACCTCAACTGGTTGCCGTTCGAGCTAAACCCAGATATGCCCAAGCAAGGCCAAAATATCAGCGAACACATACAACAGAAATACGGATCAACTGCAGAGCAGAGCGCAGCCAATCGTGAAAACATTATGCAGCGCGGATTAGACGTAGGCTATGAATTCAATTTTTCTGAAGACGGCCGAATCTATAATACTTTTGATGCCCACCGCTTATTGCATTGGGCAAAACAATTTGATTTGCAAACTGAACTCAAATTAGCTTTTTTTAATTTGTATTTTCAACAACGCAAAGACCCCAGTGACCATGCGACTCTAATCGAATGCGCGGAGTCTGTTGGTCTAGACCCCAAGCCAGCCAAAGACGTCTTAGAGTCTGATCGATTCACCCAAGAAGTTCGAGAACAACAAGATCAAAGC
Source organism: uncultured Arenicella sp. (assembly GCA_963925935.1). Lineage (GTDB taxonomy): Bacteria > Pseudomonadota > Gammaproteobacteria > Arenicellales > Arenicellaceae > Arenicella. The sequence continues at coordinate 12,140 of CAWUWF010000135.1, forward strand.
CAACAACACGGCATTAGTGCAGTTCCCGCCTTTATTTTTAATGATAAATATTTGGTCAGCGGCGGCCAGCCAAAAGATGTCTTTATAGACCTTATCAAAAAACTCGATTCGGAATAAATAGGCCAATCGAACACTCCGTTTGATACGGTGTTTTTTATTTCTGTTAGTCTAGGCCCATGATTAAACCAGGATTGTGCATTGGAAAGAGACTGCGGGCTAGAACACTCGCATGAAGCTCCAACATCAGGCGCTGGCCTTATTAGTGGTCTTCATTTGGGGAACTAACTTCGTGTTTATACGAATAGGCTTAGACGAGTTACCTCCATTCACCTTCGCCGCACTGCGGTTTTTTATTGTCGCCTTTCCTTTGCTGCTGTTCTTCCCGAGACCCAAAATTGCCTGGTCTTTTCTGGTTGCCTACGGGGTGTTGATCGGCTTCGGACAATTCGGCCTTTTGTTTTGGGCGATGCAAGAAGACATTTCTCCCGGCCTGGCCTCACTTATCATTCAAATTCAGGTGTTTTTCACAATACTGCTAAGCGCCACACTTATGAGTGAAACAGTGAACCCTAAACAAATGGCCGCTTTACTCCTTTGCTTGCTGGGACTTGTAGTAATAATTGTCTTCACCGACGGCGAAACCACCGCTATCGGTATTATGGTTATTTTAGTCGCCGCCCTAAGTTGGGCCCTTGGTAACGTGGTTGTTAAACAAGCAGGCGGCGTCAATGCCCTAGGCTTCATCGTCTGGTCTGCACTTTTTTCAATTCCGCCACTGGTCTTAATGGGGTGGTTTTACGAAGGCCCCAATGTCATCGTCGACAGCATTTCTCACTTAAGCTGGCGGGGGTGGGGGGTGGTGTTATGGCAGAGTGTCGGCAACACACTCATTGGCTATGGTTTATGGAACATGCTGCTAGTGCGCTACCAGGCAGCGTTGGTGGCGCCTTGGGCTTTATTGGTTCCGGTGTTTGGCATGAGTGCTTCCGCCGTAATGTTAGGCGAATTAATGCCTTGGTGGAAGCTGCTCGCGATCGGTTTAATCTTCGCTGGTTTAAGCCTAAACATATGGAGCAATCGGCCAAAGCTAAACGTTAAACCTAGTTAAACCTAGTTAAACCTACGTTATATTTTCTTGAGTAATGTTTATTCACCCCCAAATGCAATCAACATGCATTCGATAATCGGGAGGATTTCATGGGTTTATTAAGTTTTTTACTACTTATTGTTTGTCTACCAATACTGATAGGACTACTGGTAGTGAACATTTTATGCGCCGTATTTTGGGTAATTCGCGGCGTCTTCAGCCTATTGCTATTACTGCTTAAGCCATTTAAATACTTTATGGTTGGGATATTAGCGATTGTCGGAATCGCTTGGATCACCACCGATTGAGATTTTCTCGAGACCTAGCATGAATTTATATTGTGAAAGACTGCTAGGAGTGATTCCCAACGCGCCAGGTCTGCTTGGCTAAATTTGGGTAATCATCAGGCACAAAAGATAGATACCCGAATTGAGTGAAAATTCGCCTCGACTGAGGATCACCAATCGGGTTTCTGCCATGCATAAATCGAGTATTGTCCAGCATTAGAACATCGTCTTTACGCCACTTGATAGCCGTTGCTAAGCGATTACTAATGGTTTCTATTTCCTCAACCAAAGCATCCGACACCTCACTACCATTTGCGTAACACGGAAACTCCCGCACCTGTAACTTTTGCCGTGCGAACACCAAAAAGCTGCCGTAGGCCCACTCATCACAAAACATCGGCTTATGCAGCATCGGCCTGAAATAGGTTCTAAATAATTGCTCACCACGTACTTTAAACTTGAAAGTGGCTTGATCAGAAAAGCTTTCCAGCTCGCTCGTTTGCAGTCCATCTTCGCCGAGAAACCCTGCGCACCAATTAATATCTGTCGGCAAAGTATGCGCCAAGGAGTTTTGTGTTAAGTGCTTATGCAATTCTGGCGATAGAGCTTTTGCTAGCGTCACGCCATCACAAATAGTTGTTTCACCTCCTAGTCTAGAGGGTTGTTGGCATGCAAACCAAGCAACGTCTGGCTGCCAAGGTTCTCGAGATATTTCCGGATGAAGTGGAAAATACTGAAAACCTAAATTTACCGTCTGAACTCGCCCATCATTACTTAGGACTTCCCTACCAGGGCTTTTATTACTGACATAGTGGCTACAAAAGCGATCCGAAAATTCTGCAAACTCCTCAATATTTAAACAGAAGCCTCTGAACAAAATCGCACCATGCTCCATGTATAGAGCTTTGATTTGTTGGGTGTCCAACATTTTAAGCGGGCCTTGAGGCACCTCTGACTCAATTATTACCTGTGGTTGCTCTGCTTGCGGGAGTCGAATTTTCAAAGTGGTATCAGGCCTAGACAAAGATTAATATTGGAACGACTATCACAGCGGAGTATAGTTGATTCTCAACTTTTCCAGAAGTAAGCTCTGACTAAGTTTAGCGCTCAATTAAAACGGTCTCGCTTAGCTTTCATTTATCTCAGGCCGATTTTTCTCAGTCAAAAACATGCTACTAAACGCCCAAACATTACTTGAATCGCCCGATTACTTTCCGCTTAAGTTTGAAGGTGCAAATCTAGTATTTGTGAAGATGAGTCGCAGTAGTTACCAGCAGTCTATTTTCACCCTACCAAACCGAATAGTCACCGATAGTAATGAAACATGGACGATCCCGTTTTCTACAATAGTGAGCATCGCCGAACAGAACGAGTTGGACCTACCCTCACCTTCGGTGATATTTCAGATTGCCCATTGTGGTTCTACTCTATTATCGCGCGCGCTTGACCAGCCTAATTCAAGCCTAGTGATTCGAGAGTCTTTCGCTCTACGCCAATATTGTGCGTCGCCTGTACCAGCAGATGAGTATGCCGTTAACACACGTAAACGTGGCTTGAACGCACTATGGACTTTGTTGAGTCGAAAATACGCTGCCAACGAAAACGTTCTACTTAAATCAAATGTGCCGGTTAACTATGCTCTAAACGAGATCAACGAATACTCGCCTAAACTAAAAGGCGTCCTGCTGTATTGTTCGTTCACCGAGTATTTAGTCGCGACGCTCAAATCGGAGCAACGTCGTGCGTGGGCAAAGCATGTAGTTCGTGAGATGGCGCAAAAAATTAAGTCCTTAGATAGTTTTTCAACACTGGCCGTTGAATCACTTGACGCTGCACAAGCAACGGCAATCTTGTGGCTTAGCCAAATTCAATATTATCAGCTGGCTATGCAACAGAACCCGAGTCTACTCGCATTAAACAGCAAGCATCTATTCGAACACTCAGAAAATACTCTATTTGCCTGTTCCGAACATTTGTCTTTAAATATTGATAAAGCCGATAGTAAACGAATCTCGAATAGTGATTTATTTTCACGGCATGCTAAAACACCCGAGCTTAGTTATACTAAGGCGCAGCGAATTGAAGACCTTAGGCAACTCCAAGTCCGTTACAAAAACGAGATCGCGCAAACCTTAGATTGGTGTGAGCTATCCGGATTCGATACGCACAGTGATTTTACAAATCACTGTCTGATCTGATATTAGTCCCTTGCGCTATTCGATTAAATTTCTATTTATACTGCAGATTTTAAGTATTTGCGTATACCAGCCAGCTCTATCCTCACAAATTAACACTAAAAGAGAAACGATGTCACAAACTGCAAAAACGATCGAACTAGTACAAGGGTCAGGCGACGTACAACATGCCGTCATCTGGCTACACGGCCTGGGTGCCAGTGCCAACGACTTCCCGCCGATCGTCCCTGAGTTAGGTTTAGACTCTGGTCGAGCAATCCGTTTTATCTTTCCACAAGCGCCGGATCGGCCGATTACCGTTAACGGTGGAATGTCGATGCCGGGTTGGTATGATATCAAGGGCGCCAATATTGAGGACAAACAAGATGTGATTGGCATGGGTGAATCTCAGGTGCTATTGGAAGAGCTGATCCAGCGGCAAGTCGACTTAGGTATAGCCAGCAGCAATATAATAATCGCCGGTTTTTCGCAAGGCGGTGCAGTGGTGTATCACACTGGCTTGCGCAGCAAACATAAACTAGCCGGAATGCTAACCCTGTCTACTTATCTGCCATTCGCAGAGCAAGTGCCCACCGAACTGAATAAGATCAACTCAGACACACCCATCTTCGCAAGTCACGGTAGCTACGACGCGATGGTGCCGTTTGAGTTTGGTAAGAACAGCGCAGATACTTTAAGTAAGTTAGGCTACCAAGTGCAATGGCGCAGCTATCCCATGGAGCATCAAGTGGTGATGGAGCAGATACAAGATATTGGCGCTTGGATAAATAAAGTATTTTCTGAGTAGCTGGCGCTTGAGTCTAATACAGAATCAGGCTTGAACTTGAGAATTGCGCAATGCACCCCTATTTAGACGAGTAGAATTAGCTCAATAATGTTTCGGAGTAATCCTTATGCCTTTAGAAAGTTTACCGCCTGACGAACCGATTCCAACCAGAAATGCCTTTCGGCATCTATTGGTGTTTCAGTTGAAACTGGTTTTCGATGCCGTTCGAGACCTATTATTTAGCCCTGTTAGTTTGATCGCATTTATCATTGATTCGATAATGCGTCCTGCGGTTAAAGACAGCTTTTCCTATCGGCTAATGCACGTGGGCAGGCGCTCTGATCGTATTATCAATTTGTTTGATGAATATACCGGCTCCGGCGATTACACCATTGATGAAACAGTGGCCGAGGTTGAAGTGGTACTGCAACGCGAGCTGAACAAGAATGCAGCTAAAAAAATCAGCAGCGATTCAAAAAAATAATCGCCGTCCGCCACCCTGTTCTATTAGCTATTCTGAAAATCACCAAACGGATCATCTATTGAATGCGATGGTTCAGTAAACCACTTGGGACCATGAGCGGTCATGTAAAAATGGTCCTCTAAGCGAATCCCAAACTCGCCTGGAATGCAGATCATTGGTTCGTTGCTAAAGCACATCCCTAGGTCCAACGACGTAGTGTCACTCGAAACTAAATACGGCCATTCGTGAATGTCTAAGCCAATACCATGACCGGTTCGATGTGGCAGGCCTGGCGTTTCATAAGCTGGGCCAAAGCCAGCAGCGGCTATGTGTTCACGAGCCGCGGTGTCTACTTCGCCACAGGCGACACCCAACTTTGCTGCGTTAAAAGCAGCCGCTTGAGCCGCTTTTTCAAGGTCCCAAACCTGTCTCTGGCGCTGACTTGCTTCGCCAAAAACATAGCTACGCGTGATGTCAGAATTATAGCCTTCGAGCTGACAACCTGTGTCGATCAACACCATGTCGTTCAGTTCTAAGTTCTTGGGGCTTTTCACCCCGTGCGGATAAGCCGAGTCCTCACCAAACAGGACAATGCAAAAGTAAGACCCTTTAACTGCACCCACAGCCCTATGAGCTTTATCTATAAAATTTGTTACTTGCTCGGTAGAAATACCTTGGCACAAAATGCGTGCTGCGCTCTTGTGGAC
>CAWUWF010000136.1:0-5088 GCA_963925935.1 uncultured Arenicella sp.
CGCCCACCTACTTCAAACATTTGAATCTGGCGAGAAAATACCTTAGGGTTTTGCCATTTTTGATTGCTATAATTTTGTTCAGCGAGAGAAACAAGTCCGTTGTTTTGGTCGACATCAACGATTACCGCCACGTGCCCATACCGCCAATTTGGATTGCCTGGTGTTGCGTAGTAGATCAGCAAGTCTCCACGTCTAGGCGCCCGTCTAGCAGTACCGTTAATTGAACGTGACAATGAAAAACTTTCGCCACTATCAATGTACTTACCCTCTGTGAGATAAATTATTTCATAAGCACTATCAATGCTGCCAAAGGTGATGCCAGCGTTCTTCATCCACCATCGCCGCGCGTACTCAACGCATTGATAGATTAAGCCAACATAATGCAGCGCACTGTCATTTGGATCGTTTGCATAAACCGAAATAGCTTTGCTTTGCAAATTCATAAACGAATACTCTGAGCGAATGCAATTCGATTGGCAGTTTGAAAAAGCATCAACACCATCTACGCTACCCAGCAAAGTATCTGGGGGGTTAACGCAATTGGTCTCGCATAGCGACAAGCCCTTTTGTTCCGGCAGCGCATTATCCATCGCCAATTTAGCTTGTGCTTTAGTGAGCAGCCCAAGACCATCAGTGGTTTCGAGTTCGTCGTAGTTAACGATACCGAGCGCTTGGGTCTGTGCTAAAATCTGCACCTGAAAACATAGTGCAACAATTAACAGTGAGAGTGTTTGAAATTTCATCGTTCGCTCAGTTTACCTGTTTAGTCATCCAGTGTCATTTACCGTAGACATGACCCCTTGGTAGTTAAAGTAGTCATGTGATAACTTTAACAAATACTATTAAGGAGGCAGCACGTGTTTAACAAGATCATTTCTATACTATTCATCTTGACTATCGTCGGCGGTGTCGCCGAGGCTAAAAGTATTTATAAATTGTACGGCGAAGCACCATTGGGCAGAAAGCTAAGACCATTGGAAGCCAAGGCACCGTATCCGTTCGACAAGGAATACCATCAGTTAAGTACAAAGCAACGAGATATGTATCGTGCGCAGTGGGAGGGGCTTAGCGAAAATGATACTCCCCCGTTTCCTAAGGGTGGTACCAAGTCAATCTACCTGCCGCTCATCAAAGGCCATGAAAGAATTGCCCGTGGTGGCATGTTGAGGTTAGTTGCTCAAATTGATGAAAACGGTATTGTACAAGAACTGGTCGTCTATCAATCTCCACATAAGGAAATCACCGAATTGGCAACGTCAGTCATGTTTCACGCTACATTCGAACCAGCTACCTGTGCAGGCCAGCCATGTAAAATGGACTTTCCGTTTGAATTTCAACTACGCAAACGCGTCAAACGCATGAACAGCTTGAATAGCGAAGACATCCCCGGCAGATCTGCGCAGTAAATAGATTCACTAACCCCCGCAGATAGTTCCTAAACTTAACCCATTACTACCGATACACGAACAGGCAAGCTGTTAAGTGATACTTTCTCTCAACGCTTTTTAAATTATCGTTATTCTTACAGAGTTCAATTTTCATGCACTTAGTATGAGTGCCCTAGCTATTTGTCTGTCGCCACAAAACCTTGTCTGAGTTATTATACCAGCATGCGAAAAACCTATGCCGCCAACGATTTTCCATGGCTCTCGGCGGGCGCCCTTTTTTTCTTTTTTAGTGCTTTCATCGGCTTTGCTTCTGGCGTTTTGGTGACTGAACGACCAGAACTCGCAACTTCTGGCGTATTAACTAAGGCTTACTACAGCCTCAGCCTTTTTGTCGTTGGTGGTGTAGATCTTGGAACACCCATTGGTGGCCCTCCTGTGGGGCGTTTTCTTGTTTGGATATCTTACTTCGGCTCGCCAGTACTTGCCGCTTGGGGGCTGATCGGCACGCTGGTAAGGGCACTTGCACCACAGAGTTGGCAGTTAAAACGGCTAAAGAATCACATCATTGTGGTGGGCGACGGAGAGCTCGCTATCAGCTATCTCAGGGTGCTTCGAGAACGTAATCCGAAGATCACGGTTGTCGTAGTTAGCGGCAGCAGCGAGCAATTACTGAGAGACGAATTCAAGCAGAACTTCGGTGCCATAGTGGTTAGCGGTGATATTACTCATGAATTTTTTCTATCTGAATTAAAGGTACAGCGGGCTAAAAAGGTTCTGTTGCTCGATGACAATAGTCTACGCAGCTACGAGGCCGCTAGCGTGCTAATCAACCTGATCCCAGGTATTGCAGACAAGGTAGTGATTCACTGTGCTAGCCTTCGATTTATGCGTTCTATGGAATATACGCGTGTTGCCAATAGTTGCGAAACTTTTAATACTTATCATTTAGCAGCAGCAGGACTAGTGCGTAGCCACATGCTGCATCACTTTAGAGAAACACGTTCTAAAGACGTGGTGATAATGGCTGGCTTCGGGCGATTTGGCCAAACCATCCTCGAAGAATTGCAACGCTGCGCAGCAGACGAGCTAGATACCGTACTCATTATTGACCAAGACGCACACCGAAGGGTAATGGTAGCTGATGAGCAAATTCGATTTTCAGAAAGCTACCGCCGTGAACAGTTCGAAGGCGATATCTCCAACCCTGAAGTCTGGGAAAGAATTCGCAATACAGTTGATATTGAGGGTGACAACACCGTGTTTGTCATGGGCACCGGCCAGGAAGAGTTGAATCTGCGCACGGCACTATGGTTGCGGCGCCAATATCCTGGAGCGATGGTTATCTCACGCAGCAGCAAACAATCATTGTTCGCAGCGGAAGTTGGCGAAGAACACAACATCATCAGCATCAGTATTGCAGAGCTACTTGAGCAGAACATACCCAGTTCTTGGGTAGATATTGAGTAGCTACATTTTTAAACTCAGTCAACCTTATAATTCTGGTTGCTAATTGTTCTTACACCTAATGTCCGTCATACTCGCAAGGCAGGTATTCAATAGAACACCGTGGCCTTTCCTCGGCGTTCTCAATTTAACCACGCTCCCCTCTTATCAATGAGCCGTTGGCCTTAAAGGCCAATCAAAACCGTGAGTACTACTATGTCGCAAGCAGGAATTGCTAAATACCCGAATCTCTTCAGCCCCTTGGAACTAGGTCACACCACTTTAAAGAATCGTGTATTGATGGGCTCTATGCACACTGGTTTAGAAGAAGCTGAAAATGGCTTTGAGAGAATGGCGGCCTTTTTCTCAGAGCGCGCACGCGGCGGCGTTGGTATGATCATCACGGGTGGTTTTGGCCCAAACGCTGAAGGAAGTTCTACCGGGGGATTCTTGGCAACACCTGAGGTTGCAGCGAAGCACCGTATTGTGACTAAAGCAGCGCATGCGGTCGACTCTGAAGTGAAGATTTGTATGCAGATATTGCATGAAGGGCCACTCGCAGCGCACGAAAATCTAGTTGCGCCGTCAGCAGTCAAATCAAGAATATCTCGATTCACTCCTAATGAACTGGATGAAGAAGGAGTTGAAAAGCAAATCCATGATTTTGTGAATTGTGCAATGATGGCCAAACAAGCCGGCTATGACGGAGTCGAGATCATTGGTTCAGCGGGTTACTTAGTAAGCACTTTTTTGGTTGAAAAAACCAATCAACGAAAAGATCAATGGGGCGGCAGCTACGAAAATCGAATGCGATTCCCCGTTGAAATTATTCGTCGTATCCGCGAAGCCGTTGGACAAGACTTCATTCTTATTTTTCGTATTGCAGGTATGGATATGTTGCAAGGCGGCATGTCTTGGAATGAAGTAGTGATGCTGGCAAAAAAGGTAGAAGAAGCTGGCGCATCGATAATTAGTACCCATTTTACTTGGCATGAATCGGCCATACCTACCATTGCAACTATGGTGCCACGTGCTGCCTTTGCCAGCGTCACTGGGCGTCTACGAAAAGAAGTGGCAATTCCGTTGATCACCAGTAATCGAATCAATATGCCTGACACCGCTGAACAAGTACTGGCTGATGGTGAGGCTGATTTAGTCTCAATGGCTCGGCCTATGCTGGCTGATGCGGAATTAGTGCTTAAGGCCATTGAAGGCAGAGAAGATGAAATTAATACTTGCATCGCGTGCAACCAAGCCTGCTTGGACCACACGTTTTCAGGCAAGGAAACCACATGCTTAGTTAACCCGCGAGCATGCCGCGAGACCTTGCTAAATTACCCAAGCGTAAACAGTGCAAAACGAATCGCTGTTATTGGCGGCGGGCCAGCTGGTTTGGCCTACTGCAGTGTTGCCAGCGAGCGAGGGCACCACGTTACCTTGTTCGACGCGGCTAATGAGATTGGCGGACAGTTTAATTTAGCCAAACGTGTGCCCGGTAAAGAAGAGTTTTATGAAACCCTGCGATACTACAAGCGAAAGCTTGAAGTAGGAAAGGTAGATGTGCGCTTAGCCACCCGCGTGTCTACTGATATGCTGCTTGACCAAGGATTTGATGAGATTGTGGTTGCCACTGGCATAAACCCACGAACGCCTGAGATACTCGGCATCGATCACCCTAAAGTGGTTAGCTATATTGACGTAATTCAGGGCAATGTAAGTGTCGGCAAGCGCGTCGCAATTATTGGCGCCGGAGGCATAGGCTTTGATGTTGCTGAACTTATCATGCACAAAGGTATATCTGGCGCTCTGGATAAAGATGTTTTTGCTAAAGAGTGGGGAATCGACTTTGAAAACCACCCACGTGGTGGGGTAACCGGAGTTAAACCGATCATTGATAAAGCAGATCGACAGGTGTATTTATTGCAGCGCAAAGACACCCCTGTTGGTAGAGGTCTTGGTAAAACAACCGGGTGGGCGCATCGAATTTCACTGGCTAATCGTGATGTGGTCATGCTTAACGGTATCGAATATCAGCATATTGACGACCAGGGGCTACATATTTCGCGTAACGGCAAAGCTCAGACCCTAGAGGTAGACACAATAATTGTTTGCGCAGGGCAAACTTCAGAACGATCGTTGTACGACCAATTAAGTGGGTCAGTGGAACTTAGCGCGAAGGGTGTCGGCATTCATCTAATTGGTGGTGCCTATAAGGCAGCAGAACTCGATGCTAAAACCGCGATCAATCAAGCCAGCA
>CAWUWF010000137.1:0-7978 GCA_963925935.1 uncultured Arenicella sp.
GATTGTTAAACTTTAGATTGAGTTGTTGGCCTTCGGCTGTGAGTTCTGGAAGAGCATTCATTCAGAACCAACTGTTGCTGAACTCGCATTCACGAGGCCTGTACCGTCAGGCAACTCCGTGGTCACTTGATTGATCAAGCCTGCCTGCTGCTGAAGTATTGTGAAATTCGGCTTAGAAGCTCAATCATGACCGCTATACGCTACGGTAATTGTTCAAAACAGCCCTCCCCCTAATACCAAGTATTTACAATTAATTGGCTAAATCACTTGAGTTTGAGGCCAACCTTCCTTAAAGTCCGCAGAGAATTTTTAGTGAGGTTATAACCCTGATGTTACGCTCGATCCTACTGCAAAAAAACGCCGTTCAAAAACCCTACCATAATCCGTCGATTAAAAGCCTCGCAATGCTTGGCATAATCGCTTTTGGCGCCCTATTCAATATGAATAGCTTGGCTGCGGATATTGAGCGTGGTCAAAGAATTTCTCAAACCTGTCTTGGTTGCCATGGTGCGCCGGGGCTACGCAACCCGGGCCCTGTCTACAGCATTCCTATGGTTGGCGGTCAGCACCCTGAATACATTATCTCGGCGCTCCAAGCCTATAAGTCAAAGCAGCGTTCACACCGCACAATGCAGGCACAGGCATCTAACCTTAGTGACCAAGATATGGCTGACATAGCCGCATTCTTTAGTGCCATGGCTGGTAACTCTCAACCCAGCAATGTGAATGCTCAAGCAGCAGCCCGCGGGCAAAGAAAATCGGCTATCTGTGCTTCATGCCATGGCGCAACTGGTGATGGTGACAATGTTACTTTTCCAAAACTCGCTGGACAATACGAAAGCTACCTAACCCAAGCCCTTAAAGACTATCGATCGGGTGATCGTCAAAACGGAATTATGGCTGGCTTGGCTGGAACTCTCAAAATCAGCGACATAGAAGATCTGTCGGCTTGGTTTGCCAGCCAACAAGGCGGTTTATCGGCGCCCCAATCCAAAATATTCAAATAGTAAAACAGCCAACACTGATTGTTAATAAGCCCGTCCTTACGTTTGATAATTCACGGCGAGATTAAATAAGCTATGGTGCTTAGAAACATTAAAATCACTAAATGACTGTAAGTTTATTTGACTTGTTGGCGCGCACAGATAAAACTACGAGAATAATAAAAAATGAAACCTAACTAGAACCGTTAGGTCAACCAACACTACAGCTTATTACTTCAGGAGACTCCATGGCCAACCTTGTTAAATCATCAGTCATCACATTAGCACTATGTTGCATAGCTTTAAGTGGGCACGCATATGCAGAATGCATCATTCCAGCCGCACCTATCGTGCCAGATGGCAACGTCGCTAGCGAAGATGAACTGGTTGCAGCACAGAAAGCAATGAAGGCTTTTCAAGACAGCCTAGCTGAGCATCGCATCTGCCTAGCAACAGAAGAAGACACGTTTGATGAAGATACTGAGGGCTTAGTCGAGCTCAAAAAAGCCTTGAGTGATAAATACAACGCTTCGGTCGACGCAGAGGAAAAACTTGCAGAAGAGTTCAATGCTGCAGTTAGGTCATTCAAAGCCAGACAAAAATAATTCAATGATTAAAAGCCGGTGACCTAGGCGAATTTAAAACGAAACCGCGACTAGTTCGCGGTTTTTTTGTAATTGAATTTAGTAATAGCAAAAATCCATGGCTGACAAGAGAGTTCAATTGCTCAGCAGTTATTAAATGCCCTAATCTAGTCTGCATTCGAGCGCGACTAGGATGAAAACGTTATGGTCATCTGGCTCAAGATGTTTGCCCACAAACTCTCTATGGAAATCAACCAAAGCAATCTCTTTGAGAACCTATACAATTAATTTATTCCTAACGTATTTACTACGGCGTAACTCTTGGTGAAACGAGTTTGCCGATCGGTGATGTTCGCTGCATTAATACGTCTCTCATATGCCTAATTTCCTCAGGCGCATCTAAATGTGGATAAAAGTCCACCAACACGTAAACTCCGATAAGCGCAACAGACCGTAGGTTATAGGCCACTGAAAGTAAGCCTTATCAGAGCGATGAGCGATCCTACGGAAACCTTAAATAAAGCAACCCTCACGCTCAGTTTCTAATACGATCAGCCTACGCCCGTTACCAATCAAAAACTCTAAGTCATGCATACGTTCCATGTATCTTCTCCTGCCAAATTGGCGATTTAAATTCTGATAGTGAAACCCATAATCTATGACCATGAATACCCGTTAAGCGTTGTCTTATTTATTACTTTGCTATGTTACTATATGGTTTATTTAAGCCATGCTGAACTATTTTACAAAGTGTGATGAATATGTTTTGTATTGTGTGAAATAAGGCATTATGGTCGATAGACTGTTGAATTCGTTGTAAGAAGTCTGAGTCATGCCTCCTGATTTTAGCTATCATCTTAACGGGAATTACGACAGAGCATTAAACTGGCTAGCGCATTTAGTCTTTATACATTAGTTTTAAAATAGAGCAGTTTTACAAAACTCCATCCCTTAAACCAAAACTCAAATCACTAAGAGCTTAGACCAACCACTTTCTTTTCATGTCTGTAAAACCATCACGAACAGAGTTAGAAACCGCACTGGCCGGACACCCTAAGGCAAGTGTGCATAAGAAGCCTCGCACATCAAACCCTATAGAGTTGCAACTGGACTCTATGACAGCCAGACGACAAAAAGTAATTGGTGGAGATTTAACGGGCGTGTCAAAACGGCAAAAATTGGGCTATGGCGGTGGCATACCTGATATCAACTATGTGAATTGGATAGCAATTGCTATCGTACTTCTTATTTTAGCTGTGTTCTTCTGGCCTCAACGCAACAGCGAATCAATTAAGGAAATAGCCGGCGATGCAAAAATCGTCGAGAGCGCTGCGTATTACAGCGAATCAAGAGTGGATGTGGAGCCAGTGGCTTCCAATGATCAGTCCTTTATACGTCAAACGGACATTGTTCGTGCATCGCAATTCCGCCAGCAAGATGCTCAAGATCAAGCAATTCGGGCACTACTAACGCAAGCCGACGCGCAGGTTGCTGAAGAGCACTACACTAAACCAAATAACGACAACGCAATTTATACCTACCACAAAATTCTAAAAATTGATGCCGACAACATTGATGCTAATCAAGGAATCGAATACATTAATGGCCGTTTTCTAGCCAGCGGACACAAAGCCTTAGAGAAACAAGACGGAACTCTTGCTGCTGTCGTCTTAAAGAAATTAAAAGTGATAGACCCTCGTTCAGAGGAAAGTATCGAGCTTAATATTGCGCTGACTCGTTGGCGAGTTGCTCGAAATATAAAAACCCTGTTAGTAAGCGCCAAACAGGCTGAAAAAGATAATCGCTTGATATTGCCCTCGCGAAATAATGCCTTATATTTTTACCAACAAATACTTGAATTGGATGAGCGTAATAAAGATGGCCTGAACGGCACTCAGGTAATTGCAGACTCCTATATTGAAAAGGCTAGTTCCGCTATCCTGAACGGTCAATATGAGGCTGCCACTGGATATTTGGCAACCGTCAGCGTTATTGATGCAAAGCATGCCTCCATTCCGCTGATCGAAGCAATGATCACACAGGGCGTCTCATTTGGATCACGTAGTGCTGCGAATTCTTCATCCAGCTTAGCCAAGCCAAGCAGTACTTCGGCTCAGTCAATCCCGCAGAAATCTGAGGCAATCGCCGACATCACTGTGCCGGCTAAGCCTATACCAAGAAATAGTATTTCAAATAATTTAACACCTAATTCGCAAGCCAGCGAACAAGAAGTATTTGACCGCCAGTATCTTGTTCGAGGCTTAGATGCCTACTACAAAGGCAACTATGAAACCGCTGCAGCACTACTCAAACCACTGGCTGACAAAGGAGTCTCACGAGCTCAGCTTCGCATTGGCTATATGTATTATCTAGGTCGCGGTTTTGATAAAAATCGACAAGAAGCGGATCGAGTTGTACGTGCGGCACTTCCGGCTATCCAAAAATTTGCTGATGAGGGCCGTGTTTGGGCTCAATCCGATATAGGCAGCTTATATGAAGATGGCTTGGTATTACCACGCGATTATGGCGAAGCCATCTACTGGTATCGTTCAGCCGCAGAACAAGGTTATCCTGGCGCTCAAACGAACCTAGGGATTATGTATGCGCGTGGGCGTGGGGTCGTAGAGAGCCGCAGCACCGCCATTGAGTGGTTCCAAAGAGCCGCAAAACAAGGAGATATCGCGGCGCGGCGCAATCTAGAGTCGATGGGCATTTCATCCCCACTAAAAGGTTAGCTGGTTCGGCATTGATTCAAATTTGGCCGATAGTGAATATAGGCACCAGTAAACAATTTTAGATTAGATTGCTCTAACGAATAGAATCGACAGTGAATTTTTCCGCATCAAATGTAGGCTTTGGGTATTTTGGATCCATATCACGTAACGCATCTAGCATCACAGAAGCGATCATCACGTCGCGAAAAATACGATTTTGTGCTGGCACCACATACCAGGGCGAGCGCTCATTTGAACAATGTGTCATCGCGCCGTCAAAGGCTTGCATGTAATCATCCCAAAGCGCACGCTCGCCTAGATCTGCAGGGTTAAATTTCCAATTTTTCTCGGAATTTTCCAACCGTCTTTTTAATCTTTCGAGCTGATACTCAGGAGAAATGTTTAGCATAAACTTAATCACTCGAGTTCCACGATCGGCCAACAGTGCTTCAAAGTTATTGATATGACTGTAGCGTGCTTGGATTTCTTCTTTACTCACCCAACCATGCACTTTAACCACCAGCACATCTTCGTAGTGAGAGCGATTGAACAAAGTGATATCACCCTGTGCAGGTGCCCTAGCATGAACGCGCCATAAAAAATCATGCGACATCTCAACATCCGTGGGCTTTTTAAAACTATGAATTTTACAGCCTTGGGCATTTAATTGAGTTGTCAATTTAGCAATGCTGCTGTCTTTACCCGCTGCATCCATAGCCTGTAGAACCACTAATAGCGACTGCCTTGACTCCGCGTATAAACGTTCCTGATAGTCCGCTAGCTCCCGCCACAATTGCTTGCGCAAGTCCCGCAACTCTGCATTTTTCAGCCCTCCATTCTGATCCGTAGCAAGCTCCTGCAAAACGGTATCTTTGGTGTAACGAAATTTTTCAAAATCCATGATCTAATCCCTAACTGTGAATAAATTAAAAGCCACACTTCAAATAATACATAACTGCATGCATTTAAATACCTAATGTATGGCAAATCGAGGAGAATTCTAGCCTCACAAGCGATTAAATCTGTGCAAGCACTACATGGTATTGGTAAACTTCAGCTATTGCAAAACTCTGTCGATGTGAAAAGCACAATTGCCCAACGTATTATTGCGTCTCAGTCATGCCTACTATTTTTTTCTGGTCAACGTTAACTCACACATTTAAACAAATTCAACAGTAGATACATTCCGATTACTAACTCATCACCAGCCCAGATGCCAGCCACCAACCACTTCAAAGATGATTATCTGCTTAGCGCCCAAAGCTTAAGCTGTGTTCGCGGTGAACGATCTCTATTTCAGAGCTTGGACTTTAAACTTAAAGAAGGGCAATGCTTACATGTGCTTGGCGCCAACGGCAGCGGTAAAACAAGTTTACTACGGATTCTAAGTGGTCTCAGCCATCCAACCGACGGCAG
Organism: uncultured Arenicella sp.; assembly: GCA_963925935.1. GTDB lineage: Bacteria > Pseudomonadota > Gammaproteobacteria > Arenicellales > Arenicellaceae > Arenicella. The sequence goes on from CAWUWF010000137.1 coordinate 5,698, forward strand.
CGTATTATGGCAACAAAAAACCATCCATAATAATCCAATATTTTTACAACAAAGTACCTTCCTGGGTCATAAAGATGGTATTAAAAACCAATTAACGGCACTTGAAAATCTGAGTTTTTATCAAAGACTAGAAGGCATCATAGATAATGACCTCGTTGACCAACACCTGGCACAAATGGGCATTTTGGATTGCGCTGATCTAAGTGCAAACAAACTCTCATTTGGACAACGACGAAGACTGGCTTTTGCTCGATTGCTGATGCCACTATTTAAACTATGGATACTCGACGAACCTTTTACCGGTATCGACGCGCAAGGACGTGTACTAATAGAGGGCGTGTGTCTAAAACATTTACAATCTGGAGGCATGATTGTTTTAACGAATCATCAAAGCCTCACATCCAGCTCCTTGTCGGAACAATTGATTGAGCTAGAACTCTAGATCTACAGATACCCTTGCTTAGCATATGAACAATACTTTTATTCTTTTCTGTCGGCGCGAATGGCAATTACTGTTCCGCAATACCAGTAACGTCGTACTGCCTTTGTGCTTTTTCGTTATTATCGCCCTATTGTTCCCTCTCAGCATGCCGGTAGAGAATGAGCTATTAAAACGCATCGGTGGTGGTGTGATCTGGGTATCTGCGGTACTAGCCACCATGCTTAGCCTGGAGAGTATGTTTCGCTCTGACTTCCAGGATGGTTCTCTTGAACAATTACTCATGCAACCTCGCTCTTTAGCCTTAGCGATGCTTGCCAAGGTATTTGCCCATTGGACAGCAACAGGCCTGCTACTGACCCTTTTTTCGCCGATCTTATGTCTGACTTTTCGTATACCCATTGAGCAGATTTGGGTATTATTTCTTGGCCTGTTAATTGGCTCGCCGAGCCTGAGTTTGATTGGTGCTATAGGGGCGGCTTTAACAGTCAGCTTGCATCGTGGGGGGGTGTTATTAGCGATCATTATATTGCCGCTTTACATTCCAATTTTAATCTTTGGCGCGGGCATGATCACACAATCGGCTCAACATGCTAGTATCGCTTCTCAAGTTTATGCGTTGCTCGCAATTCTCAGTTTATCGATCACTCTTGCCCCTTTTGCAATCGCTGGAGCGCTTAGGATTAAGATGGATTAAACAGCTATTAACCCCAGTCTGTATGAGTTAAATTAAAAGTTGATCTGAACTTGATGACCATTATCCAACGATAATAATCGTTACAACCAAACACAATATTTTTAACAAAGATAAATATTAATCAGTGAACCCTCTTAAACCTATTTGGAATTTCTTACAGCTGAGCTTTCACCGGCTTGGATCACCACGCGAATTCTATACAATCAGCCGCTATGCAACGCCTATTTTCGGCGTTTTATTCTTCGGATTAATAGCTGTTGGAAGCTATCTTAGCCTGTTTGTAGCACCCGCAGATTACCAACAGGGTGACAGTTACCGTATCATTTTTGTGCATGTTCCAGCTGCATGGTTATCGCTGTTCATCTATATAGTGATGGCGACTGCCAGTGCCATTGGATTAATTTGGCGTATAAAAATGGCTTTTGTGGTGGCCATTTGTTCGGCGCCTATCGGAGCTACATTTACCGCTCTGGCGCTACTCACTGGTTCGCTTTGGGGCGCGCCTATTTGGGGCACCTGGTGGGAATGGGACGCTCGCCTCACTTCTGAGCTGATACTATTATTTGTCTACCTAGGCGTAATGGCCTTGTACTATGCGTTCGACGAGCGGCGTACTGCAGAACGGGCCATGGCTCTACTATGCGTGGTTGGTATAGTCATTGTGCCAATCATTCATTACTCAGTCGAATGGTGGAGTAGCTTGCACCAAGGTGCCACTGTTTTTAGAGACGGTGGCCCAGCGATGCCACCGAGCATGTTAACGCCCCTTTTGTTAATGGCCTTAGGTTTCACTTTTTTTTATGGCTACGTTTTATTTATGAGTGCACAAAATTTAGTTCTAAGTACCGAGCGCAAAAGCAAATGGGTTCGCGACCTGTTAACTAAAACTTAAAGCTCACGATCATTTCAACCTCACACATTTAACAAATATATTATGAACTGGACTGAATTTTTTGAAATGGGCGGCTACGCGTTCTATGTTTGGAGTGCGTGGGGTATAACCGCATTGGTCATGGGCTGGCAGGTCGGCCGCGCAAAGTATCGAAAAAGACAACTATACAAAGACATTCGCCGTCAAATACAACGGGAACAAAAGCACGCAACCGCATCATAATTTGGGCTAATCGATTGATTCCTAGAACCTT